>JANQKO010000496.1 GCA_028281075.1 Alphaproteobacteria bacterium
CGGCCGCCTGCCCGGCCGCCAGCAGGCCGGCGCGGCGGAAGTTCCCGGGCAGCCCCATGGCGACGCCGGACCCGCCGCTGACCAGCGCCATGTCCGACGCCGCGGCGCCGATCTCCAGCAGATCAGCGTCGCTCAAGGCGTCGACGATGGCATGCCGCCGGCCGGCCCGGCGCAGCGCGCCGCAGGCATCGCGAATGGCGGCCGCCCCTTGCGCGACGACCGTGTAGGGCACCAGGCCGACCTCGTGCCGCGACTGCGCCGCCAACACCCGGACCAGATTGGCATCGGTCATCGGCGTCAGCGGATGGTCGCGCATGCCCGATTCCGACAGCAGCACGTCACCGACGAACAGGTGGCCATGGCAGATCGTCCGTCCGTTCTCCGGAAACGCCGGGCAATGGATGGTGGTGTCGGCGTCGAGCGCCGCCAGCATGGCCTCCGCCACCGGCCCGATATTGCCCTTGGGCGTCGAATCGAAGGTCGAGCAGTATTTGAAGAAGAACTGGCGCGCGCCCGCCCGCCGCAGCCAGCGCAGCGCCGCCAGGGACTGCGCGACGGCATCCGCCGGCGCGATGGTGCGGGACTTCAGGGCGACGACGATGGCGTCCGCGTCCGGCACGGCCGTGTCGGCGGCCGGCGCGTCGAAAAGCTGCACCGTCCGCATGCCCTGGCGCACCAGCGTGTTCGCCAGGTCGGTGGCGCCGGTGAAATCGTCGGCCACGCAGCCGAGCAGCAGGCTCATGACAGGTTCCCGTTCAGGCCAAAGCGAGTGCGCGGCAGTTTAGTCCGATTCCGGCGCCTTGCCAGCGGCCACACCGGCCACCGAAATGCCGGCGAGCTGCTCGTAGACCTTGATCACGGCGGCGTCGTCCAGGCGGCCGTGACCGGCCGCGGCGGCGGCCAGGAACTGCTGGTGGGCCGCCGCCGCCAGCGGCAGCGGGAAGCGCAGGCCCCGGCCGCTGTCGAGCACGATGCCCAGGTCCTTGACGAAGATCTCGACGGCGCTGAGCGGCGTGAAGTCGTCGTCGAGCATGTGCGGCACCCGGTTGACGAACATCCAGGAGCCGCCGGCGCTGTTGGCGATGATCTGGTACAGCACCCGCGGGTCGGCGCCGGCCCGCGTGCCGAGCGCGATCGCCTCGGCCGCGGCGGCGATATGCACGCCGGCCAGATGCTGATTGATCATCTTCACGGTCGACCCCAGTCCCGCCGCCGCGCCCAGGCGGTAGACCTGCGCCGCGACCGCCTCCAGCGCCGGATCGGCGGCCGCGAAGGCCTCGGCGCCGCCGGAGGCCATGACCGCCAGCTCACCGTCGGCGGCGCGGGCCGCGCCGCCGCTGATCGGCGCGTCGAGCAGATGATGCCCGCCATCGGCCAGACGATCGGCCAGCGCGCGGACGAAGTCCGGCGGCACGGTGCTGTGCACGGCCACGGTGGCGCCAGCCGGCAGGCTTGCGACGGCGCCGTCCCGGCCGAACAGCACCGCCTCGACCTGGTCGGCCGTGGCCACCACCAGCATCAGCAGATCGGCTCCGGCGGCCGCGTCGGCCGGGCTGGCCGCCGCGGTGCCGCCGTCCGCCTCGAGCCGGGCCAGCGCCGCCGCGCTGACATCGAAGCCACGCACCGCGAACGACCGCGCTGCCAGGTTTCGCGCCATGCCGGCGCCCATGGCGCCCAGACCGATGAAGCCGATGTTCCGCGTCATTGCCGACATCCTTTCCACGCCGTTGCCCGGCCCCGACACATGAGCCGTTCTTATCCGAGCATAAACAAATCCGGTTTGCCGCCGGTCCCGGCCCAGGTTATCCAACGACCCTGTCCCGACGCCACCAGGAGAACCGGCCATGCTGACGCTGCACGACGACCTGCTCTCCGGCAACGGCTACAAGATCCGGCTGCTGCTGACCCAGCTCGGCATTCCCTTCCGGTACCGAGAGCTGTTCGTCCACAAGGGCGAGACCCGCACGCCCGCGTTCCTGGCGATCAACCCGAACGGCAAGATCCCGGTCCTGGTCTTCGACGACGGCCGGACATTGTCGGAGTCCAACGCCATCCTCTACTACTTCGCGCAAGGCACGCCGTATTTTCCCGACGACCCGTTCGCGCGGGCGCTGGTCATGCAATGGATGTGCTTCGAGCAATACAGCCTGGAGCCCTATCTCGGCGTCGCGCGCTTCTGGACCAAGCATCCGCCCGACAGGCCTGACCTGGCGGACCGGATGGCGGAGCTGATGCCGAAGGGCGCGCACGCGCTGGGCGTCATGGACAGGCATCTCGACGCGGCCGACTTCTTCGTCGGCGACCGCTATTCGATCGCCGATATCTCGCTCTACGCCTATACGCATGTCGCCGAGCAGGGCGGCTTCGACCTCGCGGCCTATCCCGCCGTCCGGGCCTGGATCGACCGCGTGGCCGACCGGCCCGACCACATCCTGATCACGCAGTCGGCGTTCGGCGAGCGCTGAGCCGGCCATCGGATGCCCATGCATACCGGCCCGCGCCGGTATGACACCGGAACCAGCAGGCCGGCGGGCGATGTCGCTTTATTGTCACAAAGCGACCGCCGAATTATCTCAGGCCGTCATATTGGAACCGTGCTACCGGTTGCCCACGTATGGTGAACACGATCCGTGTGTCGCGCGTAATGGGTGGCCTGTCGTGCTGAACTCCCGCTACCTGCCAAAATCGCCCGTCGCGGCGACCGGCGCCGACGATGTGCTTTTCAAGCTCGTGCTGTCCGGCCTGATGCTGGCCTGGATCCTGCTCGCGATGGCGGCCGGCACCGCGTTCGGCATCTCGAACTGGACCCAGAAGGCCATCGCGCACGGGCCGTCCGACGCGCCCGTCGCGCGCGTCGTCTGCGACGCGCCGGCGCCGCGCTGGCCGGGCGAGGTGCTGCGCTGCGTGATCGAGCACTATCAGGTGCCCAGCCGCATTTGACGGACCGGCATGAATGGGCCTGCCGGCCCGCCGCCGTTTCGCCACAAACAATCTTCTAATCGACATCGTTCGGTCGAACGGCCGCCCCATCGGCCGGCTGCAATCCCCCTGTCCAAGAGAAGGGGGCCGTCATGCCGAACCCGTCATCCGCACGCCGCCGCGCCGGCCACGCCGCCAGCCTGACCCTGCTGTCGGGCGTCCTGCTGGCGGCGCCGTGCCTGGCCGGCCTCCCGGGCACCGCGGCGGCCAATGTCAGCGGGCCGGCGGCGGCGCCAGTCACGCTCGACGATGTCGGACGCGGCGGGCTGCTGTTCCGGACCGAGACGGCGGACCTCTATCTGCCCGCGCCGGTGCTCGACACCGATGTCGAGATCGACATCAACGGCATGGTCGCGCGGGCCACGGTGCGGCAGCGCTTTCACAACCCGACCGACACCTGGCTGGAAGGCGTCTATGTCTTTCCGTTGCCCGAGCGCGCCGCCGTCGACCGCCTGCGCATGCGCATCGGCGAGCGGTTCATCGAAGGCAGGATCGAGGAACGACAGGCGGCGAAGGCGACCTACGCGCAGGCCAGGGCCGAGGGCAGGAAAGCGGCCCTGCTGGAACAGGAGCGGCCGAACATCTTCACGGCCGCCGTCGCCAATATCGGTCCTGACGAGGCCATCGTGGTCGAGATCCAGTATCAGGAGACGATCGCTGTCGATGACGGGCAGTTCAGCCTGCGCTTTCCGATGGTTGTGGGACCCCGCTTCATTCCCGGCGGCGTCCAGGTGGCGAACTTCGGCGGCACCGGCTGGGCCGTCGGCACCGACCAGGTGCCGGACGCGACCCGGATCACCCCACCGGTCGCGCGCCCCGAGCACGGTCCGATCAATCCCGTCAAGCTGGCCGTGCGCCTGGACGCCGGGTTTCCGCTGGCCGAGGTCAAAAGCCACCATCACCCGGTGACCGTAGCCGAAGAATTGGACGTGGACGGGGCCGGCCATGTTCGCCTGATCGTCCTCAAGGACGGCACGGTTCCAGCCGACCGGGATTTCGAGCTGACGTGGCGGCCCGGGGTGGGCGACGCGCCGACGGCGGGCCTGTTCAGCGAAACGGTCGACGGCAGGCGCTATCTGCTGGTCATGGTGATGCCGCCGGATATCGAGTCCGATGCGCCGGCAACAACGAGCGCCCGCGAACTGATCTTCGTGGTCGATACATCGGGCTCCATGGCCGGCGAGTCGATCCGCCAGGCCAAGGCGGCGCTGCAGGCCGCGCTCGACCAGCTCCGGCCCGGCGACAGCTTCAACGTCATTCAATTCAATTCGCAGACCTCGGCGCTGTTCAGCACCGCCCAGCCGGTCGACGCCGGCAGCCTGCGCACGGCCCGCGCCTACGTCGCCGCGCTCGAAGGCAACGGCGGCACGGTCATGGCACTGGCCCTGGAACTGTCGCTTGCCGGTGGCCGCGACACCGGTCGGCTGCGGCAGATCGTATTCGTGACCGACGGCGCGGTCGGCAACGAAACGGCGCTGTTCGACACGATCCGCGCGCGGCTCGGCAACAGCCGGCTGTTCACGGTCGGCATCGGCTCGGCGCCGAACAGCCACTTCATGCGCGGCGGCGCCCGGCACGGCCGCGGCACCTTCACCCATATCGGCCAGGTCGACCAGGTCGCGCCCCGCATGCGGGACCTGTTCGACAAGCTGTCGAAGCCGGTCCTGACCGACATCCGGGCCTATTTCCCCGGCGCGGCGACGGCCGAGATCGCGCCCGATCCGATCCCCGACCTCTATGCCGGCGAGCCGGTGGTGTTCACCGTCGCGCTGGGCGCGGACGCCGAACGGGTGGTGCTGGACGGCCGCATCGGCGATGCCCGCTGGCGGCAAGGCATGCCGCTGGCCGGCGGCAACGCGGCCAGCGGCATCGCCAGGCTGTGGGCGCGCAACCGCATCGCGGCGCTGGAAGACGCCTGGCTGGACGGCGAAGCACGCTCGGACACCGACGCCGCGATCCTGGAGACGGCGCTGCGATTCCATCTGGTCAGCCGTCTTACCAGCCTGGTCGCGGTCGACGTGACGCCGAGCCGGCCGGACGGCGAGGACGCCGGCACCGGCGCGGTGCCGACCAACCTGCCGCGGGGCTGGGAATACGACGAGGTGTTCGGCGAAAGCGGGCCGGCGCCGGCTCCCGAGATCCGCGAGGCCATGCGGGAACGGTTCCGCCAGGCCATGACCGCGTCGGCCGCCCCCAAGCTGGCCGCGCTGTCGCACCTGCCGGCGCCGCGCGACCAGGCCGCGCGCGTCGCCGCGATACCGCGGACCGCGACCCCGGCCAGCCTGATGGTGCTGACGGGCCTGGCGCTGCTGATGCTGGCCTGGCTGCTGCGCTACGTCGCCCGGCGGCGTTGGGCCCGGACGTGACGGCGCGTCCCTCCCCCGGCTGCCTCACGTCCGGCGCCCGGCGCGGGCGGCGTATCACGGGGGCAGTCCGGCGATCTTCACCCTGGATCGTCGGGCTGCCGCTCGTGCTCGGCCTCGGCTGCATCGCCAGCGGCGCCTGGATCCACGCCAAGGCGGCGCTGGCCCAGGTGCTGCTGGACCGCGCCTGGCTGGCCACGATGGCCGGGTCGGCGCCCACCCGGGCCTGGCCCTGGGCCGATACCTGGCCGGTCGCCCGCCTGCGGATCGGCGGTTCGCGCCAGGTCGTGCTCGCCGGCGTCAGCGGCGAGGCGCTGGCCTTCGGTCCCGGCCTGGTCGACGGCAGCGCCGCGCCCGGCGCGCCGGGCGCGACCGTCATCGCCGGCCACCGCGACACGCATTTCCGCGTCCTGCGCCATGTCGGCGTCGGCGACGGCATCCAGCTCCAGGATGCCGAGGGCCGCTGGCATCGCTACCGCGTCACCGCCACCGACGTCGTGGACGGGACCACGGGCCGCATCCGGCTCGACGGCGGCCGCCACCGGCTGCTGCTGGTCACCTGCTGGCCGTTCGACGCCGTCGATCCGAACGGGCCGCTGCGCTACCTGGTGCTGGCCGAGCCGGTCGTCGCCGCCGGCTCGCCGGCGGCCGACTTGCCCGAGGGATAGCTGCGGGCCATGCCGAGCGCCGGGTCCATGTGCGCGCCATAGGGCGGGATCGGGTAGCGCAAGCCGTTCCTGGACAGGGCCTCCAGGCCCTCGATGCCGCGAGCGAACTCGTCGGGCGGCATCGCCAACAGCATCTCGTCGTCGGCGACGCCGCCATAGCGGCGCTCGGCATAGCACGGGATCGAGATGCTGGTCTCCCGCGTCTGCAAGGCCCGGCCCCAGGAATCCGAGCAGGCGCTCTCGCCGGTGATGGTCATGTCGTAGCGGCGGTAGCGCTTCCACTGCAGGCCGTTGACGAACAGGATGGTCTGCGCCGGGGTGCCGTAGAACAGCACGATGTCGGGCGGATCGAGGCGGCCCGAGCGCAGCGGCGCCGCGCAGAGCCCGCTATAGCGGCCCGGCGTGACCCGGACCATCTCGTCCTGGTGCCGCTTGGCCGTGGCCTTGTCGACGAACCAGACGCCGTCCATCTGGGCGCCCGAGAGGTAATCCTCGCTCGGCACGTTGAGGCCGATGATGCCGCCGCAATTGCTGTTCGGCCGCACGTTGTCGTGCACGATGCCGAGCGTGAAGCCGGCCATGCGCGCCTGCGTCACGAGCTGGCAGGTGGTGAACTTGAAGCTGGCGGTCGGCGTCCGGATGCCGGGGATCCGCAGCATCTCGTCCGCGTCCTCGAACAGCTTCATGCCGATCGGCAAGGTGCGGACACGCAGCAACTGGACCAGCTTGTCGGCCAGCTTCTTCAGGTTCTCGGCGCTGACGTCGTACGCGTCGGTCTCGGACATGGTCTACCCTCCCGGTTGTCGGCTCGCCTGTTCCATCGAAGGCCGACTATACCGCAGCTATTTCGCCGGCCGCACATAGACCACGTAGTAGACGAGGCCGACGAAAACGCCGCCGCCGACGATGTTGCCCAGCGTGACCGGCAGCAGGTTGGCGGCGACATCGGCCAAGCCGAGATCGGCGCCGGCCAGCATGCCGATCGGCATCAGGTACATGTTGGCGACGCAGTGCTCGAACCCCAGCGCCACGAAGGCGGTGATCGGGAACACGATCGCCAGCACCTTGCCGGCGACCCGGCGGGCCGAGAAGGTCAGCCAGACGGCGAGGCAGACCAGTGCGTTGCAGAGCACGCCGCGAACGAAGGCCTCGACGAAGGGCAGCGCCGCCTTGGCTTCGGCGATGGCGATCGCGGTGCCGGCGACGGCGCCGCCGGCGGCCGCCAGCACGCCCGACTGCCAGACCGCCACGGCGGTCGCCACCGCGCCGAGGAAATTCCCGGCATAGGCGACCCCCCAGTTGCGCAGCAGCGCCGCCAGGCCGACCTTGCCGTCGGCCCAGGCCATGACGATCAGGGCGTTGCCGGTGAACAGCTCGGCGCCGCCGACCACGACCAGGACCAGGCCGAGCGAGAAGGCCACGCCGCCCAGCAGCCGCGTCGGCCCGTAGCCGAGGACCGAGCCGGTCACCGTCACCGTGTAGAACAAGGCGCCGAAGGCGATGAAGGCCCCGGCGAGCAGGGCCAGCGTCGCCAGCGGCAGCAGCGGCAGGCGCGCCTTGGCGACGCCGACGGTCTCGACCCGCCGCGCCATTTCGGCCGGCGTGTAGGCGTCGTCGTTGCGAACGTCGGACATGATTCGGCGAGCTTACCGGCGCCGGCCGGCCGGCGGCCTTGATCGGTCGCAAGGCCGCCGGCGATGAACCACACGTGATTTGCCCGCCGCGGCGGCCGGGTGCTTCATTGACGGCCATGCAACGCCGGACGTTCCTGCAAACCGCCGTCGCCGCGGCCACCCTGCCGCCGGCCGCGCGCGCCGCCGGATCGCCGCTGGCCCTGCTGCCCGGCCTGGCGCCGCTGCGGGGCGGGCCGGTGACGCCGGCCTCGCTGTCGGGCCGGCTGGTCGTGGTCACCTTCTTCGCCAGCTGGTGCCCGCCCTGCCATGCCGAGTTCCGGCACCTGAACGCCATCCGCGCCGGCTTCGACGACGCCGACCTGGCGATCGTCGGGATCAACCTGTTCGAGGATTTCGGCGGCCTGTCGAGCCCGGCGAAGCTGGCCCGGTTCATCGACCGCACCCGGCCGGCATTTCCGCTGGTCCGGGGCGACGACAACGCGCGGCGCGCCTTCGGCAACGTCGACCGCATCCCCACGGTCCTGGTCTTCGATCGGCGAGGCCGGCGGGCCTGGCATTTCCGGCACGCCCCCGGCGCCCACAAGACCCACGTCACCGAGGCCGAGCTGACGGCGATCCTGAACGACCTGCTTGCGTCACCGGCATAACGCCATACATTTCCACGAGTTGGAGCCCGTTCGGGAATGGCCCTGCCGGCCATGAAATTAACGCCCCTGGCGTTCCGCGCGCACGTGCCGATATAACAGGGTCATGGCCCATACCTCTCTGCAAGAGACCCAGCGCCAGTTCGAATACGCCCTGGCCCAGGCCGAAAAGGTCACCTGGGTCCCAGTGCGTCCCGAGCGCCCGGAGAAGAGCGACGGCGGCCGCAGGTTCGAGCTGCGGTCCGATTTCCGGCCGTCGGGCGACCAGCCGCAGGCCATCACCGAGCTGACCGACGGCGTGAACCAGGGCGAGAAGGACCAGGTGCTGCTGGGGGTCACCGGCTCGGGCAAGACCTTCACCATGGCGCACGTGATTCAGAACGTGCAGCGGCCGGCCCTGATCCTGGCGCCGAACAAGATCCTGGCGGCCCAGCTCTATGGCGAGATGAAGAGCTTCTTCCCGAACAACGCGGTGGAATACTTCGTTTCCTATTACGACTACTACCAGCCGGAAGCCTACGTGCCGCGCTCAGACACCTATGTCGAGAAGGAATCGTCGATCAACGCGCAGATCGACCGCATGCGCCATGCCGCGACGCGCGCCGTGCTGGAGCGCGACGACGTCATCATCGTCGCCTCGGTCTCCTGCATCTACGGCATCGGCTCGGTCGAAACCTATAGCGAGATGACCGCCAGCCTGGCGGTCGGCCAGCGCATCGACCGGCAGGAGATGCTGCGGCAGTTCGTCTATCTGCAATACAAACGCAACGATGTCGGCTTCGGCCGCGGCAGTTTCCGCGTGCGCGGCGATACCGTCGAGCTCTGGCCGGCCCACCTGGAGGATCGCGGCTGGCGCTTCGACCTGTTCGGCGACGAGCTGGTCGGCATCGTCGAGTTCGACCCGCTGACCGGCCAGAAGACCGACACGCTGGACAAGACCAAGGTCTACGCCAACAGCCACTACGTGACGCCGCGGCCGACCCTGCAGCAGGCGATCAAGTCGATCAAGCAGGAGCTGGTCGGCACGCTTGACCGGTTCCGCGACCGGGGCCTGCTGCTGGAGGCCGAGCGCATCGAGCAGCGCACCATGCTGGACATGGAGATGATCGAGGCCACCGGCTCCTGCCCCGGCATCGAAAACTATTCGCGCTACCTGACCGGCCGCAATCCGGGCGAGCCGCCGCCGACGCTGTTCGAATACCTGCCAGACGACGCGCTGCTGATCGTCGACGAGAGCCATATCACCGTGCCGCAGGTCGGCGGCATGTTCCGCGGCGACTACCGTCGCAAATGGACGCTCTCCGAGTTCGGCTTCCGGCTGCCGTCCTGCGTCGACAACCGGCCGCTGAAGTTCGACGAGTGGGACGCCATGCGGCCGCAATCGATGTTCATCTCGGCGACGCCGGGCAAATGGGAGTTGGAACGCACCGGCGGCGCCTTCGTCGAGCAGGTGATCCGGCCGACCGGCCTGACCGACCCGCCCTGCCACGTGCGGCCGGTCGAAAGCCAGGTCGACGACCTGATGGCCGAATGCCGCGAGGTCATCGCCACGGGCTATCGCGCCCTGGTGACCACGCTGACCAAGCGCATGGCCGAGGACCTGACCGACTATCTGCACGAGGCCGGCTCCAAGGTCCGCTACATGCATTCCGACGTCGACACGCTGGAACGCATCGAGAACATCCGCGACCTGCGGCTGGGC
>JANQKO010000542.1 GCA_028281075.1 Alphaproteobacteria bacterium
CCGAACGGCGCGCCAGCAGGGGGCGCCGCTGCTGGTGCTGGCCGCCGCCGGGCTGGCGGACGACGCCGGGGCCCTGCTGGGATCGGCGGGCATCGTCGCCAGCCTGCGGCCGCTTGGCGGCGGGGCGGCCGCGTTGCCGCGCGGCTTGCGGGCCGTGCAGCCCCGGCTGCTCGTGCTCGACGCCGCCGGCAAGGCGGCCGCCCATCTCGACGCGCTGCTGACGGCAGCCGACTGCGACGGGCTCTTGATCGGCGGCGGCTAAATGCCGTTCAGCAGTCTCGACACGTAGGCCGGCACCACGTCGCTGGCGGGTCCGTGGATGCGTTCGGCGAACAGCGAGGCGCTTTCCGACGGCTCCAGGTTGAGCTCCACGGTATGCGCCCGGCCCGCGCGACGCACGTCGGCGACGAAGCCGGCCGCCGGATAGACGTTGCCCGAGGTGCCGATCGAGATGAACAGGTCGCAGCGGGCCAGCGCCGCGTTGATCTCGTCCATGCCCATCGGCATCTCGTGGAACCAGACCACGTGCGGCCGCAGCCGCCCGGTCTGGCCACAGGCGGCGCAGGTGCTGCCCGTCGTCACGTCGCCGGTTTCGGTCCGTACCGTGCCGCAGGCCTGGCAACGGATCTTCAGCAGCTCGCCGTGCATGTGGATCAGGTTGCCGCTGCCGGCGCGTTCGTGCAGGTCGTCGACGTTCTGCGTCACCACCAGCACCTCGCCGGCATGACGGCGTTCCAGCTCGGCCAGCGCGGCATGGGCCGGGTTCGGGTCGACCCGCCGCAGGCCGGCCCGCAGCTTGTTGTGGAAATCCAGCACATAGGCCGGGTCGCGGGCATAGCCGTCCGGCGTCGCCACGTCCTCCAGGTCGACCTGGCTCCACAGGCCGTCCTCGTCGCGAAAGGTGTCGAGCCCCGACTCGGCCGAAATGCCGGCGCCGGTCAGGACCACGATCCGTTCGAAACCCGTTGCGCGCATGGCCCGACACCCTGCCGCATTCGCGTCGGTACGGCAAATGTCGCGAACCGGACGAACACGGCGTTTTCTGTCTTGTCATGCCGTCCCTGCTACGTGTACGCAGCGCCTGAGCTGGCAACAAGCCAGTCGTTGTCGGGAGTGTCCGGCCATGTGGCACGCGCTGCTGTCTGTCGCCTCGCTGATCCTCGGCGTGACCCTGATGCAGGTCGGCAACGGCCAGTTCGGCACCTTCCTCAGCCTGCGCATGCAGGCCGAGGGCTTCTCGTCGCTCACCATCGGCATCGTCGGCTCGGCCTATTTCGCCGGCTTCATCCTGGGCACGGTCTATTGCGACCGGCTGGTCGAGCGCGCCGGCCATATCCGCGCCTTCGCGGCCCTGGCCTCGCTGATGTCGGCCGTGGCGCTGCTGCATGCGTTGATCATCGCGCCCTGGACCTGGACGCTGATGCGGCTGGTCACCGGCTGCTGCATCGCCGGCCTGTTCGTCATCACCGAGAGCTGGATCAACGAGCGCGCCACCAACGAGATGCGCGGCCAGGTCTTCGCCATCTACATGATCGCCAGCTACCTGGCGCTGGGCGGCGGTCAGTTCCTGATCGGTTTCGGCGAGACCGCCGGCCTGCAGCAGTTCCTGTTCGCCTCGCTGCTGTTCTCGCTGTCGCTGGTGCCGATCGCGCTGACCAGGGCGGCCTCGCCGGCACCGGTCGAGCGGGCGCCGTTCAACTTCCTGCGGCTCTACCGGATCTCGCCGCTGGGCGTGATCGGCTGTCTTGCCTGCGGCCTGATCAACGGCGCGTTCTACCCGCTGGGGCCCCTGTTCGCCCGCGGCGTCGGCCTCGACGTCGATTTCGTCTCCTATTTCATGGGCATCACCATCTTGAGCGGCCTGCTGCTGCAGTGGCCGATCGGCCGGCTGTCGGACCGGCTGGACCGGCGCAGCATCATGGTCGGGGTGCTGGCGGCGGTCGCCGGGCTGAGCCTCGCGATGGTGATGGCGGTCGGCGGCGACGCGGCCATGCTGCTGGTGATCGGCGCGCTCTACGGCGGTTTCGTGTTCACGATCTATCCGCTCGCCGTCGCGCACGTGAACGACCATATCGAGCCGCACGAGCTGGTCCGGGTCAGCGCCGGCCTGATCCTGACCTATGGCATCGGCGCGGCCGCCGGCCCCCTGATCGCGTCGATGGTCATCGATGGCGTCGGCCCGCAGGGCCTGTTCATGTTCACCGGCGGCATGGCGGTCGCCGTGGCGCTGTTCGGCCTCTACCGCATGACCCGGCGTCAGGCCGTGCCGGTGGACGAGCAGGGGCCGTTCGTGACCATGAACCGGACCACGGCCGTGATCGGCGCGCTCGACCCGCGCGCCGAGCCGGAAGAACAGTATGAAATGACCTTCGAGGCCGACCCGGATGACGTGGCGGCAGATCCGGTTCCGCCCTCGGCACGTATCTGAGGTGACCGCCTCGTTTCGATAACACCGGATAGGATCGCCTGATGCGGCCATTCTTCGCCATTGCCGTCGGACTGATGCTGATCGGCTGCGCCGCGACGCCGGCGCCGAGTGACGATCGGCCGCTCTACGACCGCCTCGGCGGCAAGGAGGGCGTCGACCTGATCGTCGACCGCTTCATCCTGAACATCCTGTCCAATCCGGAATTGCGCCCGGCCTTCGCCGAGACGCCGATCTACGCGCTGCCCAACCTGAAGCGCAAGTTCGCCCAGCAGATCTGCGACATCGCCGACGGGCCCTGCACCTACAAGGGGCTGGACATGGTCGCGGCGCACGAGGGCATGGATATCACGCTCGCCCAGTTCAACGCCATGGGTCGGGAGATGCAGGCGGCGCTGCGGCGCTATCGCATCGAAGACGGCGCCCAGCGCGAGCTTCTGACCCTGATGGGCCGGATGCGGGACGACATCGTCGGCAAATAGGCTATATGTCCGCGGTCTCCCGCAACGGAAACTCGGCTTCCGGCCGGTAGGCCGCGCCTTCGCCGCCGAGATGGCTGGAAAACAGCACGAATTCGGTCACCCGGAACGGTGGGCTGGCATGGCCGCCCTGCTCGGCCAGAAAGCGTTCGACACGGTCGAGCGGCGCGTCCCGCAGGCGCGCCAGCGTCACGTGCGGATGGAACTTCCGACCCTCGGGCGGCAGGCCGGCGCGGACCAGCGCCGTCTCCACGCGTTGCTGCAGGGCGCGCAGCGCGTCGTTGCCGTCGACGCCCGCCCACAGCACCCGCACCCGCCGCCTGTCGCCGAAATAGCCGACCCCGCGCAGCCGCAGGTCGAAGGCGGCGGCGTCAATCTCTTGCAGGGCGGCGGCGATGTCATCGAAGGCATGGCCGTCGGCCTCGCCGATGAATCGTAAGGTCAGATGCAGGTTTTCCGCCGGCAGCCAGCGGGCGCCCGGCACGCCGCCGCCCAGCAGCGCCAGGCGCAGACGCTCGGATTCCGGCAACGCGACGGCCACGAACAGCCGCATCTAGCAAGGCTCCGGTCGCCGCGTGGCTGCCCTCACGACGCTTGTGCCTGCTTGATGGCGGTCAGCAACTCGATGACATAGGGCCCGATGCGATCGACGATGATCCCGACCCCGGCGGCATTGGGGTGGATGCCGTCGGCCTGGTTCAGGCCCGGCCTGGCGGCGACGCCCTCCAGGAAGAACGGGTACAGCATCACGTCGTGCTTCTCCGCGAGCTCGGGAAACAGGCCGTTGAAATCGGCGCCGTACTCGCCGCCCAGGTTCGGCGGCGCCAGCATGCCGGCCAGCAGGACCGCGATCCCGCGCCGGCCCAGCTCGGTCAGGATGGCGTCCAGGTTGCGCCGGGTTTCGGCCGGGTCGATGCCGCGCAGGCCGTCGTTGGCGCCGAGCTCGACGATCACCAGGTCGGCCGGCTCGGCGAGCGTCCAGGCGAGCCGGGCGCGGCCGCCGGCCGTGGTGTCGCCCGAGACCCCGGCATTGACGATCTTCACCTCGTGGCCGGCGGCCGCGAGATAGCGTTCGAGCTGGGCCGGAAAGGAATCGCCCTGCGGCAGTCCGTAACCCGCCGTCAGGCTGTCGCCGAGGGCGATGATCGTCGGCTCGGCCAGGGCCGCCGCGGGCGCCCAGACCAGCCCGGCGCAGACCGCTAAAGCGTTGACAACGCGGCGCGACGCGCCATATGCGTCTCGGACCGGGGGCAGTGGGCAGTTCGGCATGATTCACCTTAGCGATGTTCGCCTCACCTTGCCCAGCGAGGCCGGCGATGTCGATATCCTACGTGGTGTCGACCTGGACGTTCGGCCAGGCGAAAGTGTTGGCCTGGTCGGCCCGTCGGGGTCGGGCAAGTCGACCCTGATGGCGATCATCGCCGGCCTGGAGCGGCCCTCCTCGGGCAGCGTCACCGTCGCCGGCACCCGCCTCGATCCCCTGAACGAGGACCAGCTCGCCAGCTTCCGCCGCGACAATGTCGGCATCGTCTTTCAGGCCTTCCACCTGGTGCCGACCATGACGGCGTTGGAGAACGTCGCCATTCCGCTGGAATTCGCCGGCTACCGGGACGCCTTCGACCGCGCCGCCAAGGGCCTGGCGGCCGTCGGGCTCGATCACCGGGTGACCCATTATCCGGCGCAGCTCTCGGGCGGCGAGCAGCAGCGCGTGGCGCTGGCCCGCGCCTTCGCGCCCCAGCCGCTCCTGCTGCTGGCCGACGAGCCAACCGGCAACCTGGACGGCGAGACCGGGCGCGGCGTGATCGAGCTGCTCTTCGACCTGCGCGCCCGCCACGGCACCACGCTGATGCTGATCACCCACGACACCGGCCTGGCCGCCCGCTGCGAGCGGCAGGTGCGGCTGGTCGACGGCCGTATCCTGCAGGAGGACGCGGCCCCGACCCAGGCGGCCGCCGCCGGCTAGACACCCCATGCAGGACCTCGCCCTCGCCTTCACCTATGCCCGGCGCGAGCTGCGCGGCGGCCT
>JANQKO010000543.1 GCA_028281075.1 Alphaproteobacteria bacterium
GCAGACAACGGCGGCCCGCGAGGGCCGCCGTTTCATTGTCGGCGCTCTTATCCGACCGGTTGTCCGAACGATCTGTCGCTTCGGCGAAAAGGTTGATATGAGCTCCGGCGGCACATTGTCACGGGAAGAACGATGAGCGAAGAACCGGCCCAGTCCGCGACGTTGTTCGGCGATATCTATCTCGAGGTACGGGTTCCGCCGGAACACCCCCTGCGCGCGTTGCGCATCGCCGCCGACCGCGCGCTGACGGCCGGGTCGGTGATCGGCGGGCAGGGCCGGGCACCCGGGCCCGGAACGGAAGCCACGCTGAAGGCCATGTTGCTGCAGGTGGTCTATGGAACGCCATCGGACCGGCAGTTTCTCGAGCAACTCGACTTCAACATGCTCTACCGCTGGTTTGTCGGCATGTCGCTCGACGAACCGGTATGGCCGGAAGCGGATTATGCGTCGAGCCGGGCGCGCTACATCGGCAACGGCCTGGGGCGCAGCTTCTTCGACACCGTCCTGCGGCAGACGGGCATACGCCAGAACCTGGCGCGCGACGGATTTCCGGACGGCGCCTTCGACGATCCCCTGGCCCTGTTTACCGAGGCAGCCGGCACCGGAGCCAGCGACATCGGCGCTGGCGACATCGCCCCGGCCGATACGTCGACGCTGCCCGAAACCGCCAAGCAGGCCATGGCGCAATACGGATACGGCCTGCTCGACGCCCATTTCGGCCTCGGTCCCCGGCCGGCGCCGCCCGATATCGACCTCGGCGGCTATGGCTACGAGCGCCTCTACCTGACCTTCTATCACGATGGCCGCACGCGCGCCTCGCAGAGCGGCGCGGCACCGGAAGACGCCCCCGACCGGGTCGTCCGCGACATCGAAATCGCCGTCGACCGCTGCATCAACGACGCGCGTTTCGGCGGACCGACGACGGCGGACGAAGCGCCCGAGACCAGGCTGGTGTTCAACTTCCTGCGCAATCAGATTCGGCTGCCGGGACACGGCCTCCAGGCGCTGCAACGGCACATCGACCTCGGCATCCACGCGATCCGTGTCCGGCGGGGCAAGAAGTCGGCCTTCTTCAAGGACTCGGTCGCGACTTCGCGGAACCTCTCGCACAAGGTCCTGATCGAGCGGCTGTGCAAGAAGGCCGGCCTGCCGGCCGAGGCCTATCTCGATCCCAGGACCGAGATCGTGCGCTACGACAGCGACACCTTTCGCACGGACCGGGCCGGCAAGGTCACCGACCTCTACCGCTATGACGAGCCGATCGCGGAAGACGGCATCACGACGCCGTCGATCGCCGAGCGTCTGGAGCTCGCCGGTCGGTGGTTTCTCAACAACGTCAACGCGGAAACCGGGCTGGGCGAGTATGAATACCGACCCAGCACCGACAGCTATTCGCCGAAGAGCAACGACGTGCGGATGCTGGCGACGGCGTGGTCCATGGCCGAGCTGCAGAACTTCCTTGGCAACCAGGCATTCGCCGGCCCGATCAAAAGCTGCGCGGACCGCTACCTGGCCGGCAAGCGCGAGCGGGACGGCATCACCTATATCGAGGCCGGCGGCAAGGCGCCGATCGCGCTGAACGCCTTCGTGATCCTGCTGCTGCTGGGCGCACGGCGCGACGGAGACGACGGGCCGCTGCTGGCCGCCCTGGCCGACGCGCTCGTCGGGCAGCAGCAGGACGACGGCGCGTTTCGCACCTACTTCTTCTCGGACCGGGCCACGGGCGTCGACTTCTATCCCGGCGAGGCCATGCTGGCGCTGATGCTGCTGCATGCCAGGACCGGCGAGGCGGCCTACCGGACGGCGGTCGAGCGGGCGTTTCCCTATTACCGGGCCTATTGGCGCGGCAACAGGAACACCGCCTTCGTCCCCTGGCATTCCCAGGCCCTGCGGGAGCTTTACCGGGTCGACAAGGATCCGGACATCGCCGGCTTCGTGTTCGAGATGAACGACTGGCTGATCGATACGCACCAGGTCTTCGACAGCCGCTATCCCGACGAGATCGGCGGCTTTCCGCCCGGCCTGCCGCGGTTCTCGACGGGCCCCTATCTGGAGGGCATCAACGACGCCTATGAGATCGCGGTCGAAACCGGCGACGAGGCGCATGCCGCCAAGTATCGCCAGTCGATCCGCAAGGGCGTGCGGTTCCTGTTCCAGTTGCAGATCACCGAACGCAACGCCTTCTATTTGAAGAATCCGGCGCGGGCCATCGGCGGCTGCCGGAAGTCCCTGGTGCGCAACGAGCAGCGCAACGACTTCACCCAGCATGCCGTCCTGGCGCTGATCAAGGCGCATCGGAACAAGGTGTTCCCCGACGCCTGAGGGTCCGTTCGGGAACGGCCCTGCCGGCCGGCGCCGCGACCCGATATCGCATGCGTCGAGACGGCGCTTTGCCCCTCCTCAGAGCCTGTGAAGAAATGACTTCCGACCCAAAGAAGGCCGTCATGCTGGCGAAGGCCAGCATCCAGCGACATCGCAACCTGTTCAAAAACAACCAACATGGATCCTGGCCTTCGCCAGGATGACAACTTGGGGCGCATCGGTGCGATTTCTTCACAGGCTCTCGGGATGAGGAGTCTTTTGAATTCAACAACTTATCTTCATGCTGAGGAGACGCGAAGCGTCGTCTCGAAGCATGCTGGCGCCGGTATCGCGGCTTTTTCAACAGCCTGTCGGCCCGCCGCGGGCATGGATCTGCGCCGCGGCCCGGCGTAAGATCCGCGCCACCATGCAGATCGATCCCAACAGCACGGCGTTTCGCGTCCTCGAACGGCTGTGCCGCCTGCCGAAGCCGGTGCGCAGCATCTCCGACGTGATGCTGAACGCCGAATTCGGCGATCCGCACGCGGTCCGGGCACTGGCCGAGGCCGGCCTGATCCGCGCGCGCGGCTGGGACCAGGGCCCCGGCACCTTGTGGGTGCCGACGCCGGCCGGCGAGCGGCTCTACGCCGAGCATGCCGGGGACGCGGCCACGGCCGGCTGACGCGGCCGGTTGATCATTTTGGCGCATCCCGTGCCCGAGAACATGGACGGCTACCGGCCGGCATTGCGCGGCCGCCGGCACATGGTCGCGGCCGGGCA
>JANQKO010000062.1 GCA_028281075.1 Alphaproteobacteria bacterium
CGGCCGATCTGGCGCCATCCCGGGCCGAACTGGCCGTCGCGTCGCGCGACGGCGCCTCACGGATCGATCATCTCTATCAGAGTCAGCCGCTGCGGCTGCTGTTTCCCCGGCCCGAGCGGGACGAGCCGCTGACGGCGGTGCTTGCCAACACGTCGGGCGGCATCGTTGGCGGTGACGGCCTTGATGTGCGGATCGCCTGTGCGGGTGAAGCACATTTGTTGGCAAGTGCGCAGGCTGCGGAAAAGGTCTACCGCTCGGCGGGTCCAACAGCGGAAGTGAATCTGTCGCTGTCGGCCGACGCCGGCGCCTATCTCGAATGGTTGCCGCAGGGCACGATCCTGTTCGACCGGGTCCGGCTGCGCCGGTGCACCGAACTGTCGGCGGCGCCTGGCGGCCGATTGCTGGCTGGCGAGATCCTGATGTTCGGCCGCGCGGCCATGGGCGAACGGCTTCTGCAAGGCTTCGTGCACGACGCTTGGCGCGTGTGGTACGGCGGCCGCCTTGTGTGGGCCGACAGCCTGCATCTCGACGGCGATCTGTCGATGCCGTTCGCGTCGGCGGCGGGATTCGCGGACGCCCGCGCGGCCGGCATGGTGCTGTACGTCGCCGACGATGCGGCCGGCAAGCTTGAGCTGGCGCGGGACTTGCAAGATCTGGCGCAAGTCGACGGCGTCCGGGCCGGCGCCACGGCGTTCGATCGCGTGTTGTTACTGCGCTGGCTGGGGAGCGATGCCAGCGACGTCCGGGCCGCCTTCGGCCGGTTCTGGTCGACGTTTCGCGCCGCCGTGCTGGGCCGGCCGGCCCGGCTGCCGCCGCTGTGGCAGATCTGAGGGAGTGGGGAGACAGGTCCGTGAATTTGACCCCGAGGGAGAAGGACAAGCTGCTGGTGGCGATGGCGGCCATGGTCGCGCGACGCCGGCTGGAGCGGGGCGTCAAGCTGAACTATCCCGAGGCGATCGCGCTGATCACCGATTACGTGGTCGAGGGCGCGCGCGACGGCCGCAGCGTCGCCGACCTGATGTCCGCGGGCGCCGGCGTCATCGGCCGTGACCAGGTCATGGACGGGATTCCAGAGATGATCCACGAGGTGCAGGTCGAGGCCACGTTTCCCGACGGCACCAAGCTCGTCACCGTGCATGACCCGATCCGCTGACGCGAGGCCGACATGATCCCAGGCGAAATCATCACGGCGAACGGCGACATTACGCTGAACGCCGGCCGCGCGACCGTGACGCTGACCGTCGCCAATATCGGCGACCGGCCGGTGCAGGTCGGCAGCCATTATCATTTCTTCGAAACCAACCCGGCCCTGCGCTTCGAGCGTCAGAAGACGCGCGGCTGTCGTCTCGACATTCCGGCCGGCACGGCCGTCCGTTTCGAGCCCGGCCAGACGCGGGAGGTGACGCTGGTGCCGTTCGCCGGCGCGCGCCGGGTGTTCGGCTTCAACGGCGCGGTCATGGGACCGCTGGACGGGGAGGGCTGAGCCATGCCGGTGCCGATTTCGCGCCGGGCCTACGCCGACATGTACGGCCCCACGGTCGGCGACAGGGTGCGCTTGGCCGATACCGAGCTGTTCATCGAGGTCGAGGCAGACCGCACGACCTATGGCGAGGAAGTGAAGTTCGGCGGCGGGAAGGTGATCCGCGACGGCATGGGCCAGTCCCAGGCCAGCCGCGCTGACGGCGCCGTCGACACGGTGATCACCAACGCGCTGATCCTGGACCACTGGGGTATCGTCAAGGCCGACATCGGCATCCGCGACGGCCGTATCGCCGGTATCGGCAAGGCCGGCAACCCGGACATCCAGCCCGATGTCGACATCGTCATCGGGCCGGCGACCGAGGCCATCGCCGGCGAGGGCAAGATCCTGACGGCGGGCGGCTTCGACGCGCATATCCACTTCATCTGCCCGCAGCAGATCGACGACGCGCTCTACAGCGGCGTCACCACCATGTTGGGCGGCGGCACCGGCCCCGCCACCGGCACCAACGCCACCACTTGCACGCCGGGCGCCTGGCATATCGGCCGCATGCTGCAAGCCGCCGACGCCTTTCCGATGAACCTCGGCTTCAGCGGCAAGGGCAATGCCAGCCGGCCGGCCGGCCTGGTCGAGCAGATCGAGGCCGGCGCCTGCGCCCTGAAGCTGCACGAGGACTGGGGCACCACGCCCGCCGCCA
>JANQKO010000077.1 GCA_028281075.1 Alphaproteobacteria bacterium
CGGTGGCGCGGTCGAACAGGCGGCCGATCTGGGCATGGTCGAAGCCGACGGCGTCGCAGAAGCCGTCGACCTGGTCGACCAGCCCCTGCTGCACGGCGGCCGGCAGCACCGTGTCGCAAAGGAAGTCGACGTAAGCGTCGCGCCGGTCCCGGTATTCCGGCGGCAGGCCGTGCGCGCCCAGAAAGGTCGAGACCACGGTGACCGGCAGGTCGCGGCCGAGCGCGCGGGAAACGCGCATCGACCTGAGTTCGGTGTCGTAGTCGAGGCCGGCGCCGGACTTGCTTTCGACGGTGGTGACGCCGTTGGCGATCAGCCGCGCCATGCGCGCGCGGCTGGCGGCGTAAAGGTCTTCTTCCGCCATATCGCGGGTGCGGCGGACCAGGCCCTGGACGGCGCCGCCGCTCGCTTCCAGCTCGGCGCGGCCGCCGCCTTGCGACAGCACCTCGAAGTCGACCAGGCCCTCCTCGCCATAGACGATATGGGTGTGCGGATCGACGAGGCCGGGGGTCAGCACCTTGCCGCCGAGGTCGCGCACCGTCCGGGCCTCGGCGGCCGGCAGCGCGTCCATCGGGCCGAGCCAGGCGACGCGGCCGTCGGCGACCGCGACCGCGCCACCATCGACGCGGCCGACGCCGGCGCCGTCGGCCATGGTCGCCAGGCAGGCGTTGGTGAACAGCAGGTCCCAGGCGGTCATCGGGCAGGTCCGGCGGCGGTTCAGCGGCGCCGGTCGATCGCCTCCAGGCCGCCGGCGAACTCCCTGGCCGCGAACACGTCGGGCAGGACCTCGGCGAGCCAGTCCGGGTCGAGGTCCATGCCGTTCCGTTGCAGCATCGGCGCGGTTTCGTCGACCAGCGCCCGCCAGTCGCCGGCCATGCGCCAGCCCTGAAGCGCGTCTTCGCGCGGTTCGCCGCCCAGCGCGCGCACCAGGATGTCGGTGAAGTTCATCACCGGCTTGCCGCCGTCTTCGGCGGTCGCGGCGAGCTGGATGTGGCAGCCGTGGTAGAGCGAGACCAGCGCGTCGATCTCCGGACGCGCGGCCCAGTCGAGCGTGGCCTGGCGGCGCTCGGCTTTCAGGCCCGGTGACCGGTCGGCGCCCGAGCCGCCGCAGGTATAGCCGGATTCCCAGGCGATGCCGGCGATCTCCAGGCCGGGCACGTTGCCGAGCAGCCGGGCGACGTTCCGGCCGAGGTCGGACATGCCGTCATGCGCGTGCAGCAGCACCCGCAGCGGCACCTCGGCCGTATAGCGCGCCCGCAGCCTGGCCTCATGCTCGACCATGTAGTCGGTGATGTGCTCGAAGGCGAAGCCGGTGTCGCGGTAGCCCTCCAGCGTCTCGCCGATATGCAGATTGCAGGACGGGCACCAGCTCAGCACCGTCTCGGGCTCGAAGTCGCCGAAGCGGCGCAGCGTGCCGTCGGTGACGCGGCCGCCGGCCGCGGCCTCGCCCTGCCACTTGGTGTGGACGATGCCGCAGCAGGCGGCGGGGCCGCCCAGCACCTCGTAGTCGACGTCGATGGCGTCCAGCACGTACATGGCGTGGAACAAGAGGTGCGGCGTGCGGACGGCGTTGCAGCCGACATAGAACACCACCGGCACCTCGCGTGCCGCCGGCGGCCGCAGCAGCCGGTCGAGGTCGTTTGGCGCGAGCTGCATCGCCGCCATCAGGCGGATGGCGCGGGACATGCGGCGGAACAGTTGCGGCGTCTCGGTATGGGTTTCGGCCGAGACGCTGTTCGCCAGCATCAGCATGGTGCGCGGGTTCACGCCCTCGGGGCAGGCGGGAATGCAGCGCCCGCAGCCGTCGCATTGATGCGCCCAGGCGGCCGATCCGCCGGTCAGCGCGCCGCCGTCGTGCAGCACGTCCAGCACGCCGCCGACCAGCGTCGCCGGCGCGATGTCGGCGACGCCGGCATGCGGCACCACCGGGCAGACCTCGACGCAGGTGCCGCAGGACGTGCAGGCGGCCGTGATGTCGGCCGCGGCGTCCGCCATGAAGTCGCTCAAGCGCTGTTCCGTCACGGTCCCCACCCCCCTTTGCGTTCAATTCGTATTGAGCTCGACCCGTCCCGCTCCCCCATCCGACCACCCATCAAGCATACTCCCATGGGTGGTCGGGTGGGGGAGCGGGACGGGCCAGGTCATGGCCCTCTGGCGAACGCAAACACTCAATCGCCGAGATGCACCACGGCCTCGATCTCGACCGTCATCTCCGGCAGGGCCAGCCGGCGCACCTCGACCAGCGTGCTGGCCGGCCGGGCGGTGAAGTGACGGCGCCAGACGTCGGCATGCTCGCCGAAGCCGTCGATGTCGGTCGTGTACATGACGATCTTGACGATATCTTCGAACGTGGCGCCGGCGGCGGCAAGCACGTCGCCCAGGTTTTCGAAGCAGGCTTCCATCTGCCGGCGGATGTCGCCGGCGCCGATCAGGTTGCCGTCCGGGTCGCGCGCGGTGATGCCGGCCGTGAACAGCACGCGCCCGCTGACCTCGACGGCCTGCGCGAAGGGAATGCGCTGGTGCCAGGGCTTGTCCACGTCGATGTTGCGTCGGGCCATGGGTAATCTCTCTCTTTCTCTCGCTTCCGTCGTGCGGCGGCGGTCAGGTGCGTATCCGCGCCAGCGCCTTGGCGCGCCGGTTCAGCCACCAGCCGAAGGCCGGCGGCCAGAGGTCGAAATCCCCGTCCAGCCCCAGCTCGGCGGCGGCGTGCAGCGGCCAGTTCGGATCATCCAGCATCTCGCGGGCGAGCGCCACCAGATCGGCCTGGCCGGCCCGCAGCACCGCCTCGGCCTCGTGCGCGGTGCGGATCAGGCCGACCGCCATGCTCAGATGGCCGGCGTCGCGGAACGGCTTGGC
>JANQKO010000082.1 GCA_028281075.1 Alphaproteobacteria bacterium
GCCATCTCCTGCGGGCCGGTGGCGCAGTTCAGGCCCAGGCTGTCGACGTCCAGGGCATGCGCGACCGTCGCCGCGGCCGCGATATCGGCGCCGACCAGCAGCGTGCCGGTGGTCTCGACCGTGACCTGCACCAGGATCGGCAGGGTCCGGCCGGCCTCGGCGATGGCAAGCTTGGCGCCGTTCACGGCGGCCTTCATCTGCAGCGTGTCCTGCACCGTCTCGATCATGAAGGCGTCGACGCCGCCGGCGATGAGCGCGGCCGACTGCTGCTTCAGCGCGGCTTCCAGGCTGTCATAGTCCACCTGCCCCAGGCTCGGCAGCTTGGTGCCGGGACCGATGGCGCCCAGGACGTAACGGCGGCGGCCGTCATGGGCAAACTCGGCGATGGCCTCGCGGGCCAGCTCGGCGGCGCGCTTGTTCAGCTCGACGGCGTCCGCCTGCAGGCCGAATTCGCCGAGCGTGATCGACGAGCCGCCGAAGCTGTTGGTCTCGAGGAGGTCGGCGCCGGCCCGGAGATAGCCGAGATGGATGTCGCGGACCAGGTCGGGCCGGCTGAGATTGAGGATCTCGGTGCAGTTCTCGTTGCCGAGAAAGTCCTGGTCGACGTCGAGGTCGGCCGCCTGCACGCGGCTGCCCATGCCGCCGTCGCAGAGCAGCACTCGGTCGCGAAGATGTTGCAGCAATTCACTCATGTCGCGGTCGTTCCGGGCCGGCCGCCGTCAGGCCACCAGGCCGTCGGGCGCGGCCTTGCCAGGCGTCCCGGCCTGCGGCCGCATGCCGAGGATGTGGCAGATCGCCCGGGTCAGGTCGGCGCGGTTCAGCGTATAGAAATGGAACTCGTTCACGCCGGCGCTCTGCAGGCCGCGGCACTGCTCGGCCGCGACCGTCGCCGCGACCAGCTTGCGGGTCTCGGGATCGTCGTCCAGGCCCTCGAACATGTGGGCGAGCCAGGCCGGGACCGAGGCACCGCACATCCGCGAGAAGCGCACCACGGTGGCGAAGTTCGTCACCGGCAGGATGCCGGGCACGATCGGCGCCCAGATGCCGGCGGCGCGCGCCCGGTCGATGAAGCGCAGGAAGACCTCGGGGTCGAAGAAGTATTGCGTGATGGCGCGCGCCGCGCCGTTGTCGAGCTTGCGCTTCAGGTTGTCGAGGTCGGCCTGGCTGCCGCTCGAATCGGGGTGGATTTCCGGATAGGCGGCGACGCTGATCTCGAAATCGGCGACCCGTTTCAGCCCCTCGATCAGCTCGGCCGCGTTGGCATAGCCGTCGGGATGCGGCCGGTAGCCGCTTTCGCCGTCGGGCGGGTCGCCGCGCAGGGCGACGATATGCCGGATCCCGGCCGCCCAGTAGTCGCGCGCCACGGCATCGATCTCGTCCCGGCCGGCGCCGACGCAGGTCAGGTGCGCCACCGGCGTCAGCGCCGTCTCGTTGCGGATGCGCTTGACCGTGGCGTGGGTCCGCTCGCGGGTCGAGCCGCCGGCGCCGTAGGTCACCGAGACGAATCGCGGCGCCAGCGGCGCCAGCCGCTGCACGGCGCGCCAGAGCGAGGCCTCGGAATCGGCGTTCTTCGGCGGGAAGAACTCGAACGAGACCTGCATGCCGTGGGTCAGGACATCGACCGGCGCTTGCGCCGGCGACACGCCGGCGGGGCGGCGAAAGGTCATCTTCACGTCTCCTGAATGCTGCGCGCCGCCGCCGCGCCGCGGCCGGACCGATTCGGACGCCGCGCCCGCCACAGCAGGACATTGAGGTGCGAACCGTCGAGCCGGCGCGCCGGACCGGGCTCGAGCCCCGCCGCCAGGCACCAGCGCGACACCTCGGCCTCGTCGAACCCGAGCCAGCGGTGCTGATGCTCGTCGCGCAGGAATTCCTGCGCATGGGGCGCGAAATCCGCGATCACGAGCTGTCCGCCGGGCCGCAGGACCCGGCCGGCCTCGGCGATGACCTGGCGGGGGTCCTCGGCGAAATGCAGCACGTGATGAATCACCGCCAGGTCGAAATTCGCGCTGTCGAGCGACAGGTTGTACATGTCGCCCTGCCGGACCTGGCAGTGGCGCAACCCGGCCTTCTCCAGATTGGCGCGGGCCACCCGCAGCATCTCGTGGCTGAGGTCGACGCCGAGGCCGCGCCGGACGCGCGGCCCGAACACCTCGAGGATGCGCCCGGTGCCGGTGCCGATATCGAGGAAGTCGTCGATCCGCCGGTCGCCGGCCGCGTCCAGCATCGCCTGCTCCAGATCGGCGTCGGCCACGTACATGGCGCGGATCTCGTCCCAGCTCTCGGCATTGGCCCGGAAATACTCGGCCGCCGCCCGGGCCCGGGCTTCCTTGATGCGCTGCAGGCGTTCGAGATCCCGGGCCAGCGCCGGATCGTCCTCCGGAATGAGGTCGATCAGCGTGCGCGCGAGATAGGCGCACGAACTGTCCTCGGCCAGGCGGTAGAAAGCCCAGGTGCCCTCGCGGAAACGGTCCAGCAAGCCGGCCTCGCAGAGCAGCTTCAGATGCCGCGAGACGCGCGGCTGGCTCTGGCTGAGGATCTGCGTGAGCTCGGTGACGGTGAGCTCCGAATGCGCGCAGAGCGCCAGCAGCCGCAACCGTGTCGGCTCCGCCGCCGCACGCAAGCCGGTCAACAGACGTTCCATACCTCAACTCCGAAGCGCGCCCGGGCACCGAACGGCGACCGGCTCATAGCCTTTCTAAAACATAAACATATCTTTATATATTTTTCAAGTTAACAAGCCGTCAACATCCCGATTGATGACAATCACGGCCGGTCGCGGGCACGCGCGACATTTCCGCCACATTTTCGCGGAACCTTCACGGGCGCTGGCCCCGACTTCTAGTCAAGGCATTTGCATTGTGATACCAACGGCGTACGAAACTGGGGTTAACGATTGACGCCGCAACGGGCCGATTAACGTTTTCTTCCGGCGATAATGAGAATATCGGCACAACCGAAAGCGCGCGTGAAACGGCAGTTGAGGCGATTGTGACATCCAGGCTTTGCGATAATCCGACACGGCGTGCAGTCACCGCCGGGCCGCTGCGCTGGCTTGCCGCCGCCACCCTGATGGCGTCGCTGGCGGCATGTGCCACACCGCCGCCGGCCGACGACGCCGAAGCGGTGGCGGCGTTCGAAGAAGCGAACGATCCGATCGAGCCGCTGAACCGCTATTTCTTCGAGTTCAACCTGGGCCTGGACCGGCTGTTCCTGCGGCCGGCCGCGGAAATCTACCGCGGGGCGCTGCCGACGCCGGTGCGCGACGGCGTGCGGAACTTCCTGGTCAATCTCCGCTCGCCGGTGATCTTCGCCAACGACGTCCTGCAGGGCGAGACCGAACGCGCCAGCCAGACCTTCGGCCGCTTCGCCACCAACACCTTTGCCGGCGTCGGCGGCATCTTCGACGTCGCCGGCGGCGACAATCCGGACCTGAACGGCGGCATCCCCTTCCATGACGAGGATTTCGGGCAGACGCTCGGCGTCTACGAGGTCTCCGAGGGCCCCTATCTGGTGCTGCCGATTCTCGGCCCGTCGAACCCGCGTGACACGACCGGCCTGGTCGTCGACGCCTTCATGGACCCGCTGGGCTATATGACCTCGACCGGTGTCAGCATCGCGCGCTTCGGCGTCGAGGGCCTGGACCGCCGCTCGCGCAATATCGAGACCCTGGACGAAATCGAGCGGACCTCGATCGACTACTACGCCACGGTGCGCAGCCTCTACCGGCAGTTCCGCCGGTCGCAGATCCTGAACGACAACACCGACGACACGCCTATTCCGGAAATCTCCATCGAATTCGAGGATGACGACGAGCAGGAGCGGATCTCCGCGAAAACCGAGTAGGTCGGCTTCCGCTCTTACGCGTGTCTGGCGGCATGTGCCGCCGGCTTTCCTCGTTGTTTGGGTGGTGTGCTTCGGTGTCGCGGCACATGCCAAGTCGCTCGACAACGGCCAGGCGACCGAACTCATCGAACAGCTCGGGACCGAGACCCTCGGCCTGCTGACCAACAAGGCGCTGGCGCGCGAGGAACAGCAGCGCGAGGTGCGGCGCCTGCTGAAGAAGGGATTCGCGGTCGAGACGATCTCGCGGTTCGTGCTGGGGCGCTACTGGCGCGTCTCGACCGAAAGCCAGCGGACCGACTACCAGACCCTGTTCGTCGAATACGTCATCGACTATCTCGTCGCCAATCTCGGCCGCTATAGCGGGCAGACCTTCCAGGTCGTCGGCGAGCGCGGCGACGGACCGCGCGGCGCCATCGTCGAGAGCCGCGTCAATTCGCCGGACGGCGCGCCCGTGACCGTGCACTGGCGCGTGCGCGGCACCGGCAACGGCCCGAAGATCGTCGACGTCGTCGTCGAGGGGGTCAGCCTCGCCCTGACCCAGCGCGCCGAGTTCGCCTCCGTCATCCAGCGCAAAGGCGGCAGCGTCGACAGGCTGATCGAAGAGCTGCGGCTCAAGCTGGACGAGCTGCGCAGCCAGTAGGCCCGCCCCGTCAGTCGCGGGTCAGCGGCTTGTAGCGGATGCGATGCGGCTGGTCGGCGGCGTCGCCGAGCCGGCGATGCCGGTCTTCCTCGTAGGCCTGGTAGTTGCCCTCGAACCATTCGACATGGCTGTCGCCCTCGAAGGCCAGGATGTGCGTGGCGATGCGGTCCAGGAACCAGCGGTCGTGGCTGATGATCAGCGCGCAGCCGGCGAATTCCAGCAGCGCCTCCTCCAGCGCCCGCAGGGTGTCCACGTCGAGGTCGTTGGTCGGCTCGTCGAGCAGGATCACGTTGGCGCCCGATTTCAGCATCTTGGCGAGATGCACCCGGTTGCGCTCGCCGCCCGAAAGCTGGCCGACCGGCTTCTGCTGATCGGCGCCGCGGAAGCCGAACCAACTGCAATAGGCCCGGCTCTGGACGGTCCGTTTGCCGAGCTCGATTTCGTCCAGGCCGCCGGACACCTCCTGCCAGACCGACTTGTCGCCGACGAGCGCGTCGCGCGACTGGTCGACATAGCCGAGCTGCACGGTGTCGCCACGGCGGAAATCGCCGGCGTCGGGCGCCTCCTCGCCGACGAGCATCCGGAACAGCGTGGTCTTGCCGGCGCCGTTCGGTCCGATGATGCCGACGATGGCGGCCGGCGGGATCTTGAAGCTGAGGCCGTCGATCAGCAGGTCGTCGCCGAAGCCCTTCCGCAGGTGCTCGGCCTCGACGACCAGGTCGCCCAGCCGCGGCCCGGCCGGGATCACGATCTGCGCCTTCGGACCGGCCCGGTCCTGCCCCTTGGCCAGCAGCTCCTCGTATGCGGAGATGCGCGCCTTGCTCTTGGCCTGCCGGGCGCGCGGGGATTGCCGGATCCATTCCAGCTCGCTGGCGAGCGCGCGCTGGCGCGCCTCCTCCTGCCGTTCCTCCTGCGCGAGACGCTTCCGCTTCTGCTCCAGCCAGCCGGAATAGTTGCCCTCGTAGGGAATGCCGCGGCCACGGTCGAGCTCGAGGATCCAGCCGGCGACATTGTCGAGGAAATAACGGTCGTGGGTCACGCAGACCACGGTGCCCGCATAGGCCTCCAGGTGCCGCTCCAGCCAGGCGACCGACTCGGCGTCGAGGTGGTTGGTCGGCTCGTCCAGCAGCAGCCGGCAGAGCGCCACCCGGCGGCGCTCGCCGCCGGACAGCACCGAGACACCGGCATCGCCCGGCGGACAGCGCAGCGCGTCCATGGCGATCTCGACCTTGCGGTCCAGATCCCAGGCCTCGGCGGCGTCGATCCGTTCCTGAAGCTCGCCCTGCTCGGTAATCAGCGCGTTCATCTCGTCGTCGGTCAGTTCCTCGGCGAACCGGGCGCTGACGGCCTCGAACCTGTCCAGCAGCGCCTTCGTTTCGGCGACGCCGTCCATCACGTTGCCCAGCACGTCCTTGTCCGCATCGAGGTGCGGTTCCTGCTCCAGCAGGCCGACGCGGATGCCGTCAGCCGCCCAGGCCTCGCCGCCGATATCGGTATCCCGGCCGGCCATGATCCGCAGCAAGGTGGACTTGCCGGCGCCGTTCGGCCCCAGGACGCCGATCTTGGCGCCGGGCAGAAAGGCCAGCGTGATGTCCTTCAGCACCTCGCGGCCGCCGCTCAGGACCTTGGACATGTGCCGCATGACGTAGATGTACTGGTAGGACGCCATTACCCGCTCCGCTGTCGAAACCGGCGCCCTTGTATCCAATCGCCATGGCCGGCGCAATCACCGGCGCGGCTCGCCTGGATTTCTCACCATATGAATAAGCTCACACGCGATGCCGGGCCCATCGGCTATACTCGGACGACAGGACCGACCACGCAGGACCCAGGCCGACATGTCGTCCATCGCGACCGAGACCGGCGCCGCCGGATCATCCGCCGCCGGCGGCCGTCCGACGCTGGAAGGCGTCGACTGGCGGACCCGCTGGCAACTGCACCTCATCGCCGTCGCCGCCGTTCTGTTCCTGAGCTTCTACGGGCGCCTGGTCTGCCCCTTCGTCGACAGCCTGTCGCTGGGCCGGCTGCTGGCCGGACTGGCGGCGATCTGCCTGGCGCAGATCGTCCTGCGCGAGCTGCTGTTCCGGCTGTTCCCGGTGCCCCGGGGGCGGACGTCGGTGGCGCGGCACGGCATGTATCTGTCCGTCGTGTCCTGGCTGATCGCCGGCGGGCTGGCGATGGCGCTGCACATGGCGCTCTATCCCGACTTCCCGATCGAGAGCCACGCCAAGCTGTTGTCGGGCTATTGGGCGCTGGGCGGCGGCATCCTGTCGCAACTGGAATACATCGCGCTGGAGCGCTATTTCCGGCGCCGCCCCGAGACCATGCCGGCCGCGGTCAGCGCCGTCGAGCGCTTTACACGGCGGCTGATGGAAAGCTACGCCGTCTTCACCCTGGTGCCGTCGATCATCCTGGTCATGCTGATGTTCCGGCTGGTCT
>JANQKO010000136.1 GCA_028281075.1 Alphaproteobacteria bacterium
CACTGCCCGACCACCTCGTCGATCACCACCGCGCCCGGGTCGTGGCTGCCCAGGGCCTCGGCCGTGCGGGCGCTGGCCCAGAGGCCCAGGCCCAGCGCCAGGAGTGCCGCAGCCAGCAGCAGCCAGGGCCCGCCGAGCCAGGCGATCAGCGCGCCGCAGGGCAGGGCGGCGAGCGAGCCCCAGGTGCCGGGCGCCCGCGGCAGCAGGCCCGAACCGAACCAGGTCGCCAGCAGAACCGCCGGATGGCCGAGCGGCGGCGGCCGGCTCACGGCGGCAGCCGCACGGTCGCGACCGCCTGCGCGCCGATGCCCTCGCCGCGGCCGAGATAGCCGAGCCGCTCGGTCGTGGTCGCCTTGACGCTGACGCGGTCCGGCGCCAGCGTCAGGATCTCGCCGATACGGCGGACCATGGCGTCGCGGTGCGGACCGATCTTCGGCCGTTCGCAGATCAGCGTGACGTCGACATGGGCCACCATGCCGCCGCGCGCGGCGACCGCCTGGCCGGCATGGCGCAGGAACAGGTCCGACGGCGCGCCCCGCCAGCGCGGGTCGCCCGGCGGAAAGTGGCCGCCGATATCGCCGGCGCCGATGGCGCCCAGCAGGGCGTCCGTAATGGCGTGCAGGCCGACATCGGCGTCGGAATGGCCGGCGAGCGCCGCGTCGTGCGGCACGCGCACGCCGCACAGCATGACATGGTCGCCATCGACGAAGCGGTGCACGTCGAAACCGGTCCCGACCCGGACATCGCCCAGCCGCTGCGCAAGCAGGCGTTCGGCGCGCGTGAAATCGTCCGCCGAGGTGATCTTGAAGTTGTCCTCGTTGCCGTCGACCAGCGCCACCGCCAGACCGGCCGCCGCGGCGACCGCGGCATCGTCGGTATGGTCGGCGCCCGCGGCCGCCCGGTGCGCGGCCAGGATGTCGCCGTAACGGAACGCCTGCGGCGTCTGCGCGCGCCACAGGCCGGTCCGGTCGAGGCCGGCCGAAATCCGGCCGTCCCGGCCGCGTTTCAGGCTGTCGGCGAGCGGCAGCGCGGCAATGGCGCCGGTATTCCCGTCCAGCGCCGCCAGCGTGCGGCCGATGGTGCCGTGATCGACGAACGGCCGCGCCGCGTCATGGATCAGCACCCGGGCCGGGTTCGCCGCCGCCAGGCCCTCCAGCCCGGCCAGAACCGAGGCCTGACGGGTGGCGCCGCCGGTCAGCGGCGCCGGCAGGTCCAGGCCGGCGACCGCGGCGTCGTAGCAGGCCCGGTCGTCGGCATGGATCACGACCTGGACGCCGTCGACGGCGGGATGGGCCAGGAAGGTCTCGATGCCGTGCCGCAGCACGGCCCGTCCGCCGAGCGGCAGATACTGTTTCGGCAGGCCGGGCCCGAGGCGCGTGCCACGGCCGCCCGCCACCACCAGGGCTATGGTCGTCGGCGCCGACATGGCGGCAACCTAATGCGCCGGCGGTCCCGCGCCAAGCCGGCGACGTTAACTATTCCCCGATGTTGCACTGCGGCATGAACTTCACTAATGTTGCATTCCAATTAAGCATCGGAGAATGGCTGCCTAAGAAATGACCATTTGCCTTGGGTCCGTCACCGTCGACGCGCCGGTCATCCTGGCGCCCATGTCGGGCGTCACCGACCTGCCGTTCCGCCGCATGGTGCGGCGGCTGGGCGGCGGCCTGGTGGTGTCCGAAATGATCGCCAGCCGCGAGCTGATGCGCGAGAGCCGGATGTCGGTCGAGCGGGCCAGAACCGATGCCGACGAGCGGCCGCGCGCCGTGCAGCTCGCCGGCTGCATTCCCGAGGACATGGCCGCCGCCGCGCGCTGGAACCGGGATCGCGGGGCCGACATCATTGACATCAACATGGGCTGTCCAGTGAAGAAGGTCATCGGCGGGCAGGCCGGGTCGGCGCTGATGCGCGACGAGGGGCATGCCGGCCGCATTATCGCCCAGACCGTCGAGGCCGTGGACATTCCCGTCACGCTGAAGATGCGCACCGGCTGGGACGACGGCACGCGCAACGCGCCACGGCTCGCCCGCATCGCCCAGGACTGCGGCGTCAGGATGATCACCGTGCACGGCCGCACGCGCTGCCAGTTCTACAAGGGCCGGGCCGACTGGGACTTCATCTCCCGGGTCAAGGCGGCGGTCGATATCCCGGTCATCGCCAACGGCGACGTCGTCAGCGTCGACGACGCGGCGGCGATCCTGGACGCCTCGGGCGCCGACGGCGTGATGATCGGCCGCGGCAGCTACGGCCGGCCCTGGTTCGTCGCCCAGGCCATCGCCTTCCTGACCACCGGTCGCCGCCTGCCGGACCCGCCGACGGCGCGCCAGCGTGACATCCTGCTCGAGCACTATGACGACATGCTGGCGCACTACGGCCCCGACCGTGGCGTCCGCATCGCGCGCAAGCACCTGGACTGGTATCTCGGCCGCGCCGGCGCGCCGGACGCGATCCGCCAGGCGGCGAAGCGCAGCGACCGTCCCGACGCGGTGGTCGCGCTGATCCGCCGGGCCTATGACGGCATCGGCGACAGGCTGGCGGCCTGATGACGACCGAGCTCGCGGCGACGGCGCCGGCCGCCGGCTTCCGCCTCGACCCGGCGGCCGTGCTCGGCGCCCTGCCGTATCCGGTCCTGGTGGTCGACGGCGACGAGGCCATCCGCTACGTCAACCACGCGGGTGAGCAGTTCTTCTCGGCC
>JANQKO010000188.1 GCA_028281075.1 Alphaproteobacteria bacterium
GCTGCCGACATAGAGCACGCGGCCGGTCTCGTCCAACCCCTGCAGCGCCGACAGCGGCCGGCCGGCATAGCGGTACTCGCTGTCGTAATCGTCTTCGACAATCCAGGCATCCTGCCGCCGGGCCCAGTCGATCAGCGCCAGCCGGCGCGCGAGGCTCATGGTCATGCCGAGCGGATACTGGTGCGAAGGCGCGACGCAGACGAAGCGCGCATCGGGCGCCAAGGCGGCGCCGCGGTCGATGTCGATGCCCTCGGCGTCGACCGGCACGGGCGTCACGCGCAGGCCAGCCGCGGTCAGCGCGCCGCGCAGGCCGGCATAGCCCGGTTCCTCGATCAGCGCCTCGTCGCCCGGATCGAGCAGGATCTGCGCCGCCAGCGCGACGGCCTGCTGGGCGCCGGCGACGATCACCACCTGTTCGGCCGTGCAGCGCACCGCCCGCGCCGTGCGCAGATAGTCGGCGATCGCCGCGCGCAACGGCGGATGGCCGGCCGGATCGCCGTGGCCCGCGACCGCGCCCGGCGCGCGCCAGGCCCGCGCCAGCAGGCGGCTCCAGACCGCGAAGGGGAAGTCGTCGATGGCCGGCTGGCCAAGCGCGAAGGGTCCGCGGCCGCCCCGACGGCTGCCGGCGATGCCGGCGAGCGCCATGCCCCGTCGCGACAGGCCGCGCCGGCGCGGGCCGGCGACGGCGGGCGTGGTCTCCGCCATCACGGGCTTGGCGTCCGGCAGCTCGGCCGACACGTAGGTGCCGGCGCCCCGCCGGCCCGAGACATAGCCTTCCGCCAGCAGTTGATCAAAGGCGGCCAGCACGGTGTTGCGCGAGACCCCGAGCTCGCGGGCCAGCGCCCGGGTCGACGGCAATCGCGTCGCCGGCGCCAGCCGGCGTTCGAGGATCAGCCGCCGGAGATCGTCATAGATCTGGCGCTGCAACGGCACGTCGGACCGTGGATCGATCCCCAACGGCAGCAGCGTGCCGTGAAGCGTCTTCGCCACCATCCCGGGCGCTCCAAATTGGTCCCATGATTTTCTCCAAATTGGCCCTTTTGGCCAAGCCAATTCACGCCTATAGGCAGGATGGCGTACTGAGGAGATGGAGAAGCGAGATGCCGGATGGCTACCCCCACAGCGAACGATCACGGGTCAAGCGGCTGCACCAGCGCGGCCATTACGATCACGAGACGGTGCATGCCGTCATCGACGCCGCCACGTTCTGCCACGTCGGCTATGTCATCGACGGCCAACCCTACGTGACGCCGACCCTGCATTGGCGCGCCGGCACGCGGCTCTACTGGCACGGCTCGTCGGCGAGCCGCATGCTGCGCACGGTGAAGGAAGGCGTGCCGGCCTGCGTCACCGTGGCGCTGATGGACGGTCTGGTGCTGGCGCGCTCGGGCTTTCATTGCAGCGTCAACTACCGCTCGGCCATGGCCTTCGGCACCGCCCGCGCGATCACCGACGATGACGAGAAGGTCGCCGCGCTGGAGGAGTTCGTCGAGGGCATCGTTCCCGGCCACTGGGCCGAGATGCGCCCGCCGAACGCGCAGGAGATCAAGGCCACGACCGTGGTCGGCATGGACATCGACGAGGCGGCGGCGAAGATCCGCACCGGGCCGCCGGCCGACGACGAGGAAGACTACGCGCTGCCCTGCTGGGCCGGCGTGCTTCCGGTCACCCAGACGGTCGGCGCGCCGATCCCGGACCCGCGCCTGACCCCGGGCATCGCGCCGCCCGACTATCTGGCCAGGTTCCGCGTCGGCTGACCCCATGGCGGGGCGGGCCGCCGCGGCCCCCGGCAACGGCGTTCGGCCCGCCCTGCCGGACGAAGCCGAGGCGCTGACCCGGCTCTGCGTCCGGTCGAAGGCCCATTGGGGCTACGACACCGACTTCATGCGGCTGTCGCGGCCCGGCCTGACCGTGACGCCCGCGATGATCGCCGAGCGTCGCGTGCTGGTCGCCGAGGATGGCGATGCCGGCCCGCTCGGCGTCGCCGGCCTGGATGCCCTGCCGGACGAGGCGGGGTATGATCTGGCGCTGATGTTCGTCGCGCCGGAGGCCATGGGCCGCGGCATCGGCCGGCGCCTGTTCGGCGGCGTCGTCGACTGGCTGCGGGCGCGGGGCGCGCGGCGGCTGGAGATCCTGGCCGATCCGAACGCGGCGCCGTTCTACGAGCGCATGGGCGCGGTCAGGATCGGCGACACGCCGTCGGACGCCATCCCCGGCCGCCGGCTGCCGCTCTATGAATACCGGCTGCCGCCGGAAGGAGACTGAGAGATGTATGTCCCGGCCGCGTTCCGCGAGGAACGCATCGAGGTGCTGCACGCGACCATGCGCGAGATCGGCGCCGCCGCCATCGTCGCCGACGGTCCCGACGGCCTGATCGCCAGCCATCTGCCCGTCGAGCTCGATCCCGAGCCGGCGCCGTACGGCACGATCCGCTGCCATTTCGCCAGGCCGAACCCGTTCGGCGCCGCGCTCGCCGGTGACCGCGAGCTGCTGCTGATCTTTCAGGGGCCGCAGGGCTACATCACGCCGTCCTGGTATCCGACCAAGCACCGGACCGGCAAGGTCGTGCCGACCTGGAACTACGTGGCGGTCCACGCCCATGGCAGGGCGCGGACCTTCGACCAGCCGGACCGGCTGCTGGCGCATCTCGCGGCGCTGACGGACCGGCTGGAAAGCCCCTATCACCTGCCGTGGAAGATCGACGACGCGCCGCGCGACTTCATCGACGGCCTGGCCCGCGGCATCGTCGGCGTCGAGATCGCGCTGACGCGCATCGACGGCAAGTGGAAGATGTCGCAGAACCGGACCGCGCACGACCGGCACGGTGTCGTCAACGGCCTGCGCGCCCAGGGCGACGGCGCCAGCCTGGCCATGGCGGACCTCGTCGAAGCCGCGATGGCGGACGCGGACTGAGAGTCTGTTTGAAAATGGGCCTATTGGTTCATTTTCGCGACCTTGCCGGCCCGCTCCCCCACCCGGCCACCC
>JANQKO010000190.1 GCA_028281075.1 Alphaproteobacteria bacterium
CACCATCTCGGCCGCTTCCTTGGCCGCCTCGGTGCCGTTGCCGCCCATGGCGACGCCGACATCGGCCCGCTTCAGCGCCGGCGCGTCGTTGACGCCGTCGCCGGTCATGGCGACGACGTTGCCGCCGGCCTGCAGCGCCCGCACCAGGCGCAGCTTGTGCTCGGGGCTGGTGCGGGCGAAGACGTCGACGTCGGGCGCCCGGGCCCGGAGCGCGCCGTCGTCGAGCCTGTCGAGGTCGGCGCCGGTCAGGACGTCGCGAGGGTTGGCGAGGCCGAGCTGTCCGGCGATGGCGCGGGCCGTGCCGCCATGGTCGCCGGTGATCATCTTCACGCGGATGCCGGCCGACCGGCATTCGGCGACGGCGGTGACGGCCTCCTCGCGCGGCGGATCGATCAGGCCGATCAGGCCGAGCAGCGTCAACCCGTCGTCGACGTCGCCGAAGGTCAGCTCCCGGTGGCCGGCGCCGGCCGGCTTGACGGCGACGGCCAGCACCCGCTGGCCGTCGGCGGCCATTTGTTCGATGCGGCGATGCCAATAGGCCGGATCGATGGCGCCGTCGGCATCCCGGTTCCGCTGGCGGGCGCAGTGCTCGATCACCCGTTCCGGCGCGCCCTTCAGATAGATGAGGCCGTTGCCGGCCCGGTCGTGATGCAGCGTCGCCATGAAGCGGTGCGCCGAGTCGAACGGGATCACGTCCGCGCGCGGGAACGCCTCGGCTTCGAATGCCGGGTCGAGGCCGGCCTTGACGCCGGCCACCAGCAGGGCGCCTTCCATCGGGTCGCCCTCGACCGACCATTGGCCGTCACGCTCGTGCAGGGCGGAATCGTTGCAGAGAATCGCCGCGCGGGCGATCTCCGACAGCGGCGGCCGGCGGTCGGGCGGGACCTCGCGGCCGTCCAGGTCGATCCCGCCACGCGGCGCGTAGCCGACCCCGCCGACGGCGAAGACATCGTCGGCGGTGACGATGTCGCGCACCGTCATCTCGTTCCGTGTCAGCGTGCCGGTCTTGTCGGAGCAGATGATCGAGACCGAGCCCAGCGTCTCGACGGCGGGCAGGCGCCGGATGATGGCATGGCGGCCGGCCATGCGCTGCACGCCGATGGCGAGCGTGACCGTGAGGATCGCCGGCAGGCCCTCGGGAATGGCGGCGACGGCGAGGCCGACGACGACCATGAACATCTCGACCGGGGCGATATCGCGCAGCAGCACGCCGAAGGCGAAGACCAGGCCGGCCAGCGCCAGGATGGCGACGGTCAGCCAGCGGGCGAACAGGTCCATCTGCCGCAGCAGCGGGGTGGTGAGCTGCCGCACCCCGGCCAGCATGCCGCTGATGCGGCCGATCTCGGTGTCGGCGCCGGTCTCCACGATGACGCCCGCGCCCTGACCGGCCGCGACCAGGGTGCCGGCATAGGCCATCGAAGCACGGCCGCCGAGCGGCGCGTCGCCGGCGACGGGATCGGCCGATTTGTCGACCGGCACCGACTCGCCGGTCAGCGCCGCCTCCTGCAGCCGCAGGCCTCTGGCCCGGATGAGGCGGATGTCCGCCGGGACCCTGTCGCCGGGCTCCAGGACGACCAGATCGCCGGGCACCAGCTCTTCGGCCGGGACGGTCACGCGGCGGCCGTCGCGCAGCGCCGTCGCCCGTGGCGACAGCATGCGCCGGATCGCCTGCAGCGCCTTTTCCGCCTTGCCTTCCTGGACGAAGCCGATGGTCGCGTTGACGATGGCGACGGCCAGGATGACCTTGGCGTCGATCCAATGGCCGAGCGCGGCCGTCACCGCGGCGGCGCCCAGCAGCACGTAGATCAGCAGGTTGTTGAACTGGGCCAGGAAGCGGGCAAGCGTGCCACGCGTGCGCGGCATCGGCAGGCGGTTCGGCCCGAAGGCCGCCAGGCGTTCGCGCGCCGCCGCGCTGGTCAGGCCGTCGGGCCGCCCGTCGCGGCGGGCCATGGCGGCAGCGGCCGGCAGCGCGTGCCAGCCGGCGTCCGGCGCCGTCGGCCCGGTGCGTTCGGACGGCGTGGATTGCCGTTCGGTCACGGTCATCATCTCGCCCACTACATGGGGCGGCGGCATGCGGGCCGCCGGCTGACGGTCAGGTGGGGGTGTCGTCGCCGGCCGCGGCCGGCATCGTCGCGTGGGCGTTGACGAACGCTTCCAGATCCTTGACCGCGACGCGGAATTCACGGCCGACGCGCACGGCGCGCAGCTCGGTATCGTGGATCCAGCCGCGAACGGTCGCCTCGCTGACCTTCAGCAGCTCGGCCACGTCATGGGTGGTCATCAGTGGTTTGCTCAGCATCGCCCGGCATCTTCGAGTGCAAAGGAACGCCGTTGAGCATGATTGGCCGCGAATGAACGGTCTTTGACCCATGTCAATGCCGGCGGACGGCCGGGCGGGCATCTGGACGTCGGGTCAGCGGACGCGACAAGGAGACGAGCATGGCCATGCCCACGATGATGAAGGCGGCGATCTTCGTTGAACCGGGACGCATCGTCCTGGAGGACAAACCGGTGCCCGAGGTCGGCCCGAACGACGCCCTGGTGCGGATCACGACGACGACGATCTGCGGGACGGACGTTCATATCCTGAAGGGCGAGTATCCCGTGGAGGCGGGCCTGACGGTGGGGCACGAGCCGGTCGGCGTGATCGAGAAGCTGGGCCGGAACGTGCGGGGCTATGCCGAGGGACAGCGGGTCATCGCCGGCGCGATCTGTCCGAGCGGCTATTCCAACGCCTGCCTCGATGGCCTGCATTCGCAGGACGGCCAGAGCGGGGCGCATGGCCTGAAGCCGTTGGGCGGCTGGCGTTTCGGCAATACGATCGACGGCGCCCAGGCCGACTATATCCTGGTGCCGGACGCCATGGCGAACCTGGCGCCGGTGCCGGACGGGCTGAGCGACGAACAGGTATTGATGTGCCCCGACATCATGTCGACGGGTTTCGCCGGCGCCGAGTCCGGCGATATCAGGATTGGCGACACGGTGGCGGTGTTCGCGCAGGGCCCGATCGGCCTCTGCGCCACGGCGGGCGCGAAGCTGAAGGGCGCGACGACGATCATCGCGGTCGAGACCGTGCCCGAGCGCATGGCGATGGCGGAGCGCATCGGCGCCGATCTGGTGGTCGACTTCCGGCGGGCCGATCCGGTGGCCGAGATCATGCGCCTGACGGACGGCCGCGGCGTCGACGTGGCGATCGAGGCGCTGGGCCTGCAATCGACCTTCGAATGGTGCCTGTCGGTCCTGAAGCCCGGCGGCACGCTGTCCAGCCTGGGCGTCTATGCGGACGACCTGACGATTCCGCTGGCCGCGTTTCACGCCGGCCTGGGCGACCACAAAATCGTCACCTCGCTGTGCCCCGGCGGCAAGGAGCGCATGCGGCGGCTGATGAACGTGATCGACTCGGGCCGGGTCGATCTGACGGCGATGGTGACCCACCGCTACCGTCTGGACGAGATCGAGACGGCCTACGAGCTGTTCGCGAACCAGCGGGACGGCGTGCTGAAGGTGGCGATCACGCCGTAGTCCGGGGGCGGACCGGCATTCGGATACGGGTTATGGAAATGAAGAACATCCTGATGGCAACGGACCTGTCGGCGCGGTCGGACCGGGCGCTGGCCCGCGCCCTGGGCCTGGCCCGCGACCGGGGCTGCGCGCTGACCGTGGTTCACGTGGTGGACGAGGACCTGCCGGCATCGCTGGCCGATGCCCAGGCGGATGCCGCGCGCGCGTCCATCCGCGGGCATATCGACGGCCTGGCGGGCGGCGCCGGCGCCGACGTCGCGGTCAAGGTCGTGTTCGGCCGGCCCTATGTGAGCATCCTGGAGATCTCGGAAGACAGCGACGCCGACCTGATCGTGCTCGGCCAGCATCGCGAGGACGCGTTCAAGGACATGTTCCGCGGCACCACGGTCGAGCGGGTGATCCGCGCCGGCAACGTGCCCGTCCTGCTGGTCCGGGACCGGGTCGCCGGCCCCTATGGGCGGATCATGGTGGGGGTGGACTTCTCGGTCTATTCCCGGCGTGCCATCGAGTTCGCGGTCGGCTTCGCGCCCGGCGGCGTCTTTCACCTGGTGCATGCCTATGACGTGCCGTTCAAGGGCTTCCTCTATGGCCACGACACGCGCCGCGAGGTCGGCAAGCAGCACCAGGCGCAGTTCGCGCAGATGATAGAGGCCGAGATGGCGTCGTTCCTCGCCGGCCTGGACGCGCCGCCGCCCGGACTCGAACGCATTGCCCGGGAGGGCGCGGTGCGGGACGTCATCCACCAGGAGATCGACCGGCTGCGGCCCGACCTGCTGGTGATCGGCACGCACGGCCGGACCGGGGTCGCGCATGCCTTTCTGGGCAGTGTCGCCGAGGACCTGCTGCGGTCGCCGCCCTGCGACGTGCTGGCGGTGAAGGCGTGGTAGGGGCGCGATAGCGCCTGTTTCGAGATGGGGGGCGGGGGCTGATATCATTCTCCAACTTCATCCTGCGAGCCTGTGAAGAAATTGCACCGAAGCCCCCCAAGTCGTCATCCTGGCGAAGGCCAGGATCCACGTTTGTTGTTTTTCGACCGATTGCGATGCCGCTGGATGCTGGCCTGCGCCAGCATGACGGCTTCTTTTGGGTCGTGAGTAATTCATTCACAAGCTCTGAGGAGCGACCGTTAGGGCGCGTCACGAAGGGTCGGCCATCACGCGCCGACGTCCGCCACCCGATATCGCATGTTTCGAGACGGCCCCTGCGGGGCCTCCTCAACAAGAGGTCCGGGGGTGATATCGCGGTTCGGCCCTGTGCTGAAGCTTGCGAAGTCGGGGATTGATATCGCATTCCGGCCCGACCCCGGCCTTCTGCCGCGCGGAATCGATTCACCTTTTCGTAACCTTGTTTAACGAGATTGGCGGCGGCGCCACGGGGCGTCGCGGCTGTCTGGTGAGACATGGGCGTGAATTCCTGGCCGACGCTGTGTCAAAAATGTGATCCCCGGCTTTTGCCCGAGCGCCGGTCCGCAAATGGACTAGGTTAGATGTCGAGCCGCTGGTCGAGGAACGAGCGCGACGACGGCTCCCGGTCTCTGTCGCGGCCTTCGGTTGGAGGGATGCTGGAGCCACCCGATCCTCGCGCCCTGGGGCCGAGCGTTGTCGACCGCATGATCAGCGGATACGCGGCTTGGCTGATGCGCTGGCGCTGGCTGGTGATCGTGCTGACGCTGGCGGCGGTCGGCGCGGCGGCCAGCGGCGCCCGGCTGCTGACGATGTCGAGCGACTACCGGATCTATTTCGGCCCCGACAATCCGCAGCTCCAGGCCTACGAAGCCCTGCAGAACACCTACACCAAGGACGACAACGTCATGTTCGTCCTGCGGCCGGCCGACGGCGAGGTCTTCGCGCCGGCCTTCCTGGCGGCCATGCGCGGCCTGATCGAGGCGGCCTGGAAACTGCCGTTCGCGACCCGGGTCGAGGGCCTGAACAACTTCCAGCACAGCTATGCCGAGGCCGACGACCTGACGGTGCGCGACCTGGTGCCCGCCGGCACGGCGCCGGACGACGCGGCCATCGCCGAGATCCGGGCGGTGGCGCTGAACGAGCCGCTGCTGGTCGACCGCCTGGTCGCGCCCGACGGCCGCACGGCCGGCGTCAACGTGACGGTGACCCTGCCGCAGGAGAGCCAGGCGGAAACACCCGAGCTGATGGCGGAGGTCCGGGCGCTGGCCGCGGCCTTCGCCGAGGACTATCCGGGAACCCGGGTCGCGGTCATCGGCACCGTGCCGCTGGGCATCGCTTTCGACGAGGCGGCGCAGCGCGACCTGCGGACGCTGGTGCCGGCGATGTACGTGATCCTGCTGCTGGTCACGGTGCTGCTGCTGCGGTCGCTGTCGGGCACCGTCGCGACCCTGATCGTGATCGGCCTGTCGACGGCCGCGGCCATGGGCGCGGCCGGCTGGCTGGGCATCAAGCTGACGCCGGCCTCGGCGGCGGCGCCGACGGTCATCCTGACCATCGCCATCGCCGATTCGATCCATGTCCTGGTCACCATGTTCCACCAGATGGCCGGCGGCGCGGACAAGCGCGCGGCGATCGCCGAAAGCCTCCGGGTCAACTTCCAGCCAGTGTTCCTGACCAGCGTGACCACGATCATCGGCTTCCTGAGCCTGAATTTCGGCGACTCGCCGCCGTTCCACGATCTCGGCAACGTGACGGCGATCGGCGTCGCGGCGGCCTGGCTGTTCTCGATCATGTTCCTGCCGGCGCTGATGTCGGTCCTGCCGGTGCGCGTGGCCGCGCGCGACGCCCGCCGCCCGACCGCCATGCGGACGCTGGCGGACATGGTCATCCGCCACCACCGGCCGCTGCTGCTGGCCATGACCGCGGTCGCCGTGACGCTGGCGGCGATGATCCCGCGGAACCAGATCAACGACCAGTTCCACAGCTATTTCGACGACAGCTTCCCGTTCCGCCAGGACGTCGACTTCGCCGCCGACACGCTGGGCGGCGTCGACGGGCTGGAATGGTCGCTGCCGGCGGCCGGCTCGGGCGGCATCAGCGAGCCGGACTATCTCCGGCGCCTGGACGCCTTCGCCCAATGGCTGGGCCAGCAGCCGCATGTCGAGCACGTCTCGACGATCAGCGACGTGCTGCGGCGGCTGAACCGGAACATGCACGGCGACGATCCGGCCTATGACCGCCTGCCGGACAACCGCGAGCTGGCGGCGCAGTACCTGCTGCTGTTCGAGATGTCGCTGCCCTACGGGCTGGACCTGAACAACCAGATCGACGTCGACAAGTCGGCGAGCCGGGTGATCGCGCGGACCGACCGGGTGACGACGGCGCAACTGGCGGCGCTGGATACGGCCGCGTCGGCCTGGCTGCGCGCGAACTTCCCCGGCGCCGCGACGGTAAGCGCCACCGGGCCGACACCGATGTTCGCCTATATCTTCCAGCGCAACATCGAGGGCATGCTGACCGGCACGGTGATCGCGCTGCTGCTGATCTCGGCGACGCTGATGCTGGCGCTGCGCGATCTCAAGCTGGGCCTGATCAGCCTGGTGCCGAACCTGCTGCCGGCGGCGATGGCGTTCGGCATCTGGGCGGTCTTCGTGGCCGAGGTCGGGCTGGCCGCCTCGGTGATCACGGCCACCAGCCTGGGGCTGATCGTCGACGCTACCGTGCATTTCCTGTCGAAGTACCAGCGCGCGCAGCGCCGCCACGGCGCCAGCGCCGAGGACGCGATCCGCTATGCCTTCGCCACCGTCGGCACCGCGCTCTGGGTGACCTCGGCCATCCTGATCGCCGGTTTCGCGGTGATGGCGTTCTCGGACTTCAAGATCAACGCGCATATGGGCCTGCTGACGGCGATGGCGATCGCGGCCGCGGTGGCGACGGACTTCCTGCTGCTGCCGGCGCTGCTGCTGATGCTGGACAGGAACCGCCGGCGGCGGGCGGGACGGCGGCTGGCGCCGACGGCGCCGGCCGCGGCGGGGTGACCCGCCATGACGATCTCACGCCATGCCTTGCTCGGCACCGCGCTGGCGCTGTCGGCGGTGGCGGCGATGCCCGCCGCGCGGGCCGGGACGGCCGAGGACAGGGGCCTGGCGATCGCCGAGGAAATGGCCCGGCGCGACGCCGGCTGGGGCGACAGCACCGTCGCGGTGACGATGATCCTGGGCAACCGCGAGGGCGAGACCAGCACGCGGGCGCTGCGCATCCGCAGCCTGGAGGTCGTGGACGCGGACCGCGGCGACAAGAGCCTGATCGTTTTCGACCGGCCCCGCGACGTCGGCGGCACGGCTTTGCTGTCGCACACCCATATCCACGACGCCGACGACCAGTGGCTCTACCTGCCGGCGCTGAAGCGGGTGAAGCGGGTCTCGTCGAAGAACAAGTCGGGGCCGTTCGTCGGCAGCGAGTTCGCCTTCGAGGACCTGCTGGCGCACGAGGTGGTGAAGTACGGCTACAAATGGCTGCGGGACGAAAGCTGCGGCGAGGGCGCGCGGCTGCGCTGCTTCGTCGTAGAACGCTATCCCAAATACGAGGAATCGGGTTATACCAGACATGTCGTCTGGATTGACGTGGAGGAATACCGGCCGCTTCGGATCGACTATTTCGACCGCAAGGGGGCACGGTTGAAAACGATGACGCTGACCGACTATCGCGCATACGCGCCGGAGAACGCCAAGACCTACTGGCGCGCCCATCTGTGGGACATGGAAAACCATCAGACCGGCAAGACCACGCGGCTGGCGTTCGGGGCCTATGACTTCCGCACCGGCCTGAACGACCGGGCGTTCACGTCGAGCCGGCTGACGCGGGTGCGCTGACGGTGGCGGGGGGCCGGATCACGGCCGCCGGTCCGGCGCCGGCCGTATCCGGCGGCCTTCACCCTTTGGCAACCAAGACGGACGACACTGGCCGCGCCGCCTTATGGCGCGTGAATGGTCGGATGAGGGCATGCGTGTGAATTTGCAAGCGCCAGTGTCGGCGACCGATTGGCGCGGCCGGCGTTCGGCGCCGTGGCGTTATGCGCTGTGCATGGCGTTGCCGCTGCTGCAGGCCTGTTCCACCACGCCGACGGGCGAGTGGAACCTCTCGGGCGAGATCGCCGCCGAGATGCGCTACTTCGCGCATACGCCGCGGTTCGCCGGCCAGGACGACAATATCGAATTCTCGCCGTCCGGCTTCGTCCAGCCCGAGATCGTCTACGAGTGGAACGACGGCGACGACCGGATCACGCTGAAACCCTATTTCCGCTGGGACGCCGATGACGACAACCGCACGCATGGCGACCTGCGCGAGGCCAACTGGCTGCATATCGGCGCCGACTGGGACTTGGTGGTCGGCATCGACCGGGTGTTCTGGGGCGTCACCGAGGCGCGCCACCTGGTCGACATCATCAACCAGGTCGACCAGGTCGAGGACATCGACGAGGAGGACCGGCTGGGCCAGCCGATGATCAACCTGCGCCTGCAGCGCGACATCGGCACGTTCAGCTTCTTCGTCCTGCCGGGCTTCCGCAAGCGCACCTTTCCCGACGCCAGCGCCCGCCTGCGCGGGGCCCTGGCGATCGATGACGACGATCCGAGCTATGACTCGGGCGCGGACGAGCGGCATGTCGATCTGGCCGGGCGCTGGGCGCACAGCTTCGGCAACTGGGACCTGGGCCTGGCGCATTTCCACGGCACCAGCCGCGAGCCGCGGCTGCTGCCGCGGGCCGAGCCGGGCGGCGGCGTGATCCTGCGTCCGCACTACGACCAGATCGACCAGACCAGCCTGGACGCGCAGTTCACGCACGATGCCTGGCTGCTGAAGCTGGAGGCGCTGACCCGCAGCGGCCATGGCGACCGCTTCGCCGCCGCCGTGGCCGGCTTCGAGTACACCTTCTTCCAGGTCATGGAGACGGACGCGGATATCGGCCTGCTGGGCGAATACCTCTATGACGGCCGCGAGGACGCGCCGACGGCACCGCCCACCATCTTCGACGACGACGTCTTCGTGGGCACGCGGCTGACGCTGAACGATACCCAGGATACCGCCCTGCTGCTGGGCCTGGTGGTCGACGTCAACAACCAGTCGACCATGAAGTTCGTCGAGCTGGAGCGGCGGCTGGGCGACGACTGGACCTTCGAGCTGGAGGCGCGGCTGTTCAACGATGTCGACGACAACGACGCGCTGAACAATTTCCGCGACGACGATTTCGTCACACTGCGCAGCACGCGGCATTTCTAAGTGTCCGTTTGAAGGTGCCGTTGCCGGCCCGCTCCCCCACCCGGCCACCCAACGAGCGTACCCTGAATTGGCGGGCCGGGTGGGGGAGGGGGCCGGTGCCGCCGAGAAAATGGGCTGACAGGCCCATTTTCAAACATACTCTAACCCGCCTTCCGCGCGCGTTTGTCTGTCGGCGCGATCCTGAAACGTCATTAACCTATCGGCGCGGCCGGTGGTGGCGTGACGACGGGGAGGGATGATGGCCAAGGCAACGGCATTCGAGGGCTTTCCGCGGGACCTGACGGGGTTCTTCGCGGCGCTGGAGAAGAACAACAGCAAGACCTGGTTCGACGCGCACCGGGCCGACTACGAGGACCTCTTCGTCGGGCCGGCGAAGCGGTTCGTGGCCGCCATGGGCCCGGGCCTGGCCCGGATCTCGACGGCGATCCGGGCCGACCCGCGCATCAACGGGTCGATCATGCGGATCAACCGGGATGTGCGCTTTTCCAAGGACAAGCGGCCGTACAAGGCGGCGCTGCATATCCTGTTCGCCGAGGGCGGCGCGCGGCAGGCCTCGCCCGCCTTCTATTTCGGCCTCGATGCCGAGCGCGCCTATCTCGGCGGCGGCCTGTTCGGCTTCCGGCCGGAACAGATGGCGCGCTACCGGGCCGCCGCCGTCGATCCGAAGCAGGGCAAGGTGCTGGCCGCGGCCGTCGCCAAGGTCATGGCCGTGCCGGGCATGACGCTGGGCGGCCAGCACTACAAGCGCGTGCCGCGCGGTTTCGACGCGGACCACGCGAATGCCGAGCTGCTGAAGCATGCCGGGCTGCATGCCGGTATCAGCGCGCCGCCGCCGCCCGAGATCTTCGGGCCGGCGGCGGTCGACCATTGCCTGGCCGGCTTCAAGCGCGTGCGGCCGCTGCAGAAATGGCTGGTGGACGCGGTCGGCGACGGTTAGCGCGGGTTCCGCGCCGGTGCGTGTCGTTCGGTGCTTGATTCCACGGGGGGCACAGCGATTAGAATGGCGCCGCCCGGTATCCGAGATGCTTGCCGGGCCTGTTCCGTCGTGAATCGGGAGGCGCGACGGGCCGCGGCGTCGCGCGGGGGATTCGGCGTCGCGGCGACACGGCCGGCGCGGCCGCGGCCGATGTCCCGATCACGCGGACGGGGCCATGAAGGAACGGCGACAGTGACGCTGGTTGAAGGCGCATTGACAAACCAGGTTTCACCGCCAAGTCGCCAAGACACCAAGGTCACGCCGAACGTCTGAAGACCGCGACGCCTGATCTTGGTGTCTTGGCGCCTTGGCGGTGAAATCTTGAGTGCCGCAGGCTCGGAAAACACCAACGTCAGGCGAGCCATTCGCTGACCGGGGCGCGTAATCTGTTGGGGACTGTCCCTGTTAACTCGACCGCCGGCATGACAATTGGGGGGAACCTTCGGCGCTGTCAGTGTGACTCGCGCGGGACGGCGGCGCCGCGGTTGCCGACCAGGAAGTCGAGGTCACAGCCGGTGTCGGCCTGCATGACATGGTCGAAATAGAGCCGCTGGTAGCCGCCGGTCATGGGCGGCGCGGGCGGAGTCCAGTTCTCGCGCCGGCGGGCCAGTTCGTCTTCCGGCACGTCGAGAAACAGCCGCCGGTTGGGCACGTCGAGCTCGATCATGTCGCCGTCGCGGACCAGCGCCAGCGGGCCGCCGGCCGCGGCCTCGGGCGCAGTGTGCAGCACCACGGTGCCGAAGGCGGTGCCGCTCATGCGCGCGTCCGAGATGCGCACCATGTCCTTGATGCCCTTCCGCAGCACCTTCGGCGGCAGGCCCATGTTGCCGACCTCGGCGATGCCGGGATAGCCGCGCGGGCCGCAGTTCTTTAGGACCATCACGCAAGCCTCGTCGATGTCGAGGTCGGGGTCGGCGATCCGGGCCTTGTAGTCCTCGATGTTCTCGAAGACGACAGCGCGGCCGCGGTGCACCATCAGCGCGTCCGTCGCCGCCGACGGTTTGATGACCGCGCCGTCGGGCGCCAGGTTGCCGCGCAGCACGGCGATGCCGCCGCTGTCGGTCAGCGCCTTGTCCGGGGTGCGGATGACGTCGCGGTCATAGCATTCGGCGTCTTTGCAGTTCTCCCAGATGCTCCTGCCGTTGACGGTGAGCGCGTCCTTGTTGATGACGTCGCCGATCTCGCGCACCACGGCCGGCAGGCCGCCGGCATAGTAATAGTCCTCCATCAGGTACTGGCCGGACGGCATCAGGTTGACGATGGTCGGCACGTCCTTGCCCCAGGCGTCCCAGTCGTCGAGGCTGAATTCGACGCCAAGCCGGCCGGCGATGGCCAGCAGGTGCACGACGGCGTTGGTCGAGCCGCCGATGGCGCCGTTGACGCGCACCGCGTTCTGGAAGGACTCGCGGGTGACGATGCGGGACATGGTCATGTCCTCGCGCACCATGTCGACGATGCGCCGGCCCGACATATGGGCGATGACGTTGCGGCGCGAGTCGACGGCCGGAATGGCGCCGTTGAAGGGCAGCGCCATGCCCAGCGCTTCGGACATGTTGGCCATGGTCGAGGCCGTGCCCATGGTCATGCAGTGGCCGGGGCTGCGCGACATGCCGCTCTCGGCGTCCATGAAATCCTGCAGCGTCATCTCGCCGGCCTTCACGGCCTCGGCGAACTTGAAGACATCGGTGCCGGAGCCGATCTCGCGGCCCTGGTAGCGGCCGT
>JANQKO010000192.1 GCA_028281075.1 Alphaproteobacteria bacterium
CGCTTGAATGTCCATGCGCGTCATCGATGCGGCCCGCTCGTCTTCCCCATGCGCGTCGCCATCGTTCAGTCTGCCGGATCGGCTTGTAACAATGGTTAAAGGCCGTGGTGGATCGTGGCGCTCGGGGCGACTAATTCGAGCTCTGGTTTCGTAATTTGGGATTTGAGCCTGGATATCGGCCCGGGTGGCGTCACTCGGCGTCGGCCAGGGCCTTCAGGCGCGGCAGCGCCTTCAGCTCGATGCGGCCGCGGGCCCGGTCCAGCCAGCCACGGCGCTCCATCTCCTTGAGCTGCCGGCCGACGACCTCGCGCGCGGTGCCGAGCTCGCTGGCGAGATGCTGGTGCGTGGCGCGGACCGCGCCGTCCGGCCCGGCGAGATCGAGCAGGCGCTGCGCCAGCCGCTTGTCCAGGCGCTCGAACGCCACTTCCTCGACCACGTGCATCAGGTCCGAGATCCGGTGCGAATAGTCGGCGAAAACCAGCCGGCGGAAGCCGGGCGACCGTGCCAGCGCCGTCTCGAACGCGGCCTTCGGCAGCGCCACCGCGTGCACGTCCGTCTCGGCGATGCCTTCGGCCGAGACGGCCTTGCCCGACAGCAGGCAGGCCGTCGTCATGACGCAGGTCTCGCCGCCCGTGACCCGGTAGAGCACGATCTCGCGGCCGCCGGGCGAGACCTGCTGCACCCGCACCGTGCCGTCCAGGACCAGGATGAAGTTCTCGGCCGTGATGCCGGGCGCGAAGATCGTCGTGCCGGCCGGCAGGGTGATCCGCAGGGCGCGCTCGCTCAGCAGCCGCCGGTCTTCCGCCGGCAGGGCCGCGAGGTCGGGAAACCGCGCGAGCCAGCTCTCGGTCATGGATATACTTTCACCGTCGCGCGCATGCACGAAAAACGTGACTAAGTCACAGACACGGACCATAGCGCATCTGCAGGCTGCGCCCAATGTCATGAGGCGCCGCGAAGACGGCGGCGTTGGGAGAGCAAGGCATGAAACCGACGGTCAAGACCTTCTTCGACGCGGCGACCTTCACCGCGACCCATGTGATCTCGGACCCCGAGACCCGGCACGCGGCGATCGTCGACAGCGTCCGCGACTATGACCCGAAATCCGGCCGGACCTCGACGGCGTCCGCCGACGCGGTCATCGCCTATCTGCACGGACAGGATCTCACCCTTGAATGGATCCTGGAGACCCACGTGCATGCCGATCACCTGACCGCCGCGCCCTATCTCAAGGCAAGGCTGGGCGGCAGCATCGGCATCGGCGCGCGCATCGATGCGGTCCAGGGCGTGTTCAAGAAGGTGTTCAACGCCGGGGACGACTTCGCCACCGACGGCCGCCAGTTCGACCAGTTGTTCGCCGACGGCGAGATCTTCCATATCGGCGCGCTGGAGGCGGCCGTGATCCACACGCCGGGGCACACGCCGGACTGCGTGACCTATCTGGTCGGCGACGCCGCCTTTGTCGGCGACACGCTGTTCATGCCCGACTTCGGCACCGCCCGCTGCGACTTTCCGGGCGGCGACGCGTGCCAGCTCTACCGGTCCATTCAACGTATCCTGTCGTTGCCGCCGGAGACCCGGCTGTTCATGTGCCACGACTATGCGCCGGGCGACCGCGGCTACGCATGGGAGACCACCGTCGCCGCCGAGCGGGCCGACAACATCCACGTCCGCGACGGCGTCTCCGAGGACGACTTCGTCGCCATGCGGCGCGCGCGCGACGGGCAGCTCGACATGCCGGTGCTGATCCTGCCGTCGGTGCAGGTGAACATGCGTGCCGGCGCGCTGCCGCCGGCCGAGGACAACGGCATCCACTATCTGAAGATCCCGGTCGACGCGCTCTGACCCGGCTGTCGCCGACGCCGATCGCCGTTCCTTGTGAACGCCGGGTATTTCGATTATCGGATACGGCATGCGCTGGAACCGCCACCTCGTCGTTCTTGTCGTCGCGTTGCTCCTCGTCGGCGCCTGCCGGACGTCGTCCGCCGACGACTGGCCGCGCGCCGAGCCGGCCGACGCCGGCCTGGCACCGGATATGGGCGACAGGATCGATGCCGGCGTGCGCGCGGGCCGGTTCCGGAACCTGCACGGCGTCGTCGTCGTGCGCGGCGGCAGGCTGGTGCTGGAGCGCTACTATGCCGGCCCGGACGAACGCTGGGGGGCGCCGCGCGGCAATGTCTCGTTCGATGCCGACACGCTGCACGACCTGCGCTCGGTCAGCAAGAGCATCGTCGGCCTGCTCTATGGCATCGCCCGGGCCGAGGGCAAGGCGCCGCCGCTCGACGCGCCGCTGGTCGACCAGTTCCCGGAATATCCCGCGCTCGCCGACGTGCCGATGCGGCGGCGCATGACCGTCGCGCACGCGCTTTCCATGATGCTGGGCACGGAATGGAACGAGCGCCTGCCCTATACCGATCCGCGCAACAGCGAGATCGCCATGGAACGCTCGGACGACCGCTACCGGTTCGTGCTCGACCGGCCGATGGCGACCGAGCCCGGCACCGAATGGGCCTATAACGGCGGCGCCACGGCCATCGTCGGCCGGCTCGTGGCCAAGGGCAGCGGCCGGACGCTTGCCGCCTACGCGGATGCGAAACTGTTCGGCCCCCTCGGCATCACCGATGTCGAGTGGGTACGGGGCCGCGACGGCGAGCATGCCGCCGCCTCGGGCCTGCGCCTGCGGCCGCGTGATCTGGCCCGGATCGGCCAGCTCGTGCTCAACGACGGCCGCTGGGGCGGCGTGCAGGTCGTGCCCGCCGACTGGCTCGACCTCTCGTTCCGGACCCGGGCCAGGCTCAAGAACATCAACTACGGCTACCACTGGTGGCTCGGCCCGGCGGGGCCCGACGGCCCGCGCTGGATCGCGGGCTTCGGCAACGGCGGCCAGCGTCTCTGGATCAACCCCGGCCTCGATATGGTCGTGGTGGTGACGGCCGGCAACTACGATCAGCGCGACGCCTGGAAGCTGCCGGTCGCGATCATCACCGAGATCGTGCTGCCCGGCCTGCGGCCGCGCCGGCGGCTTTAGAGACCGTCGCCCGCCGGCGGCCGGCGGCGTTCCGGCGATGACAGGCGGCGTCCCGGCCAATACAGTCGGCCGCATGTCGATGCCGCGCAACCCCTTCACGATCGACCGGATCGAGGTCTATCCGCTGCGCGCCCGGGCCGGGCGCATGCCCGAGATGTCGCTTGCCGCCATGCCGGACCGGCCGGGCCTGCTGGTCCGGCTCGACGCCCGCGACGGCGCCTATGGCTGGGGCGAGATCTGGTGCAACTTCCCGCCGCGCGCCAACCGGCACAAGGCCGACCTGGTCGAGGACGTCATCGCGCCGGTCCTGACCGGGCGGACCTTCCGGTCCCCCGACGCGGTGCAGGCCTTCTGCCGCGCGCGGCTGTCGCGCTACGCGCTGCATGTCGGCCAGCGCGGTGCCTTCGAGCATTGCTTCGCCGGGATCGATATCGCCGCCTGGGATCTGGCGCTGCGCGCCTCCGGGCTGACCGCGGCGGCCTGTTTCGGGCTCGCCGAGGCGGTCGCGGCGCCGTATGCCAGCTCGGTCAACGCCGACGGCTTCGAGACCACGGCCGGGGCCGCCCTCGAACGGGGCCTGCGGTCGTTCAAGCTGAAGGTCGGCGCGGCGCCGGATCGCGACGCGGCCTTCGTGCGCCGCGCCCGCGCCTTTCTGCCGGCCGGGGCCGGGCTGATGATCGACGCCAACCAGGCCTGGTCCCTGGACCGGGCCACGGCGTTCCTGCGCGAGGTGCGGGATGTCGGGCTGGCCTTTGCCGAGGAGCCGCTGCCGGCCGATGCGCCCTTTGACGACTGGCGCCGGCTCGCGGCGGCGTCGGACACGGCGCTGGCCGTGGGCGAGAACGTCTATGGCGTCGCCGCCTTCGCCGGCTTCGTCGACGATGCCGGCGTGCGCTATCTCCAGCCCGACGTCGCGAAATGGGGCGGCCTGAGCGGTGCCCTGGCGCTGCTGAAGACGCCGGCGGCCGGCCGGGCGGCGGTCTGGCCGCATTACATGGGCGCCGGGGTGGGCCAGTCGGCGGCGCTGGTGCTCTCGGCGGTCGCCGGCGACGGCAGCCGGTGCGAGCTCGACGTGAACCCCAATCCGCTCCGCACCGATCTGACGGATTGCGCGTTCGCGCCGGTCAATGGCCGGCTGCCGCTGTCGGACCGGCCCGGACTGGTCCACGAGCCCCGCGCCGACGCGCTCGCCCGCTTCCGCGAATAGATCACGGTCCCGGCCGGCCCTTACCCGGGAACCGTCGGTGTCAATGCCTTATCGTGTCCGTCGTCGCGGTTGCGGGATGTCGGCCAGGTCGAACGAGGTCGACTGGTAGAGGTCGTTGACCCAGTTGCCGATCAGCAGGTTGCCGTGCGCCCGCCAGCGATTGACCGGCGCCCGGGTCGGGTCGTCGTCGGGAAAATAGCCGACCGGCAGGTCGATCGGCGCGCCGGTGGCGACGTCGCGGTGATACTCGTCGGCCAGCGTCGTCGTGTCGTATTCCAGATGATTGAACATGTAGGTCTGCCGCCGGGCCTCGTCGCGCAGCAGGCACAGGCCCGCCGCGTCCGATTCCAGCAGCACGGTCAGGCCCGCCGCGTCCGGCAGGTCCGCGCGCCGCACCTCGGTGTGGCGGCTGACCGGCACCGGGATCTCGTCGTCGAAGCCGCGCAGCAGGCCGTCGCGGCCGCCGCGCACGCGATGCGGAAAGACGCCGAACATCTTGCGCGGCAGCGCGTGCTTCGGCACGCCGTGAAAATGCTGCAGGGCGGCCTGGCCGGCCCAGCAGATGTTGTAGGTCTCCTGCACGTGGCTCTGCGACCAGTCGAAGATCTGCGTCAGCTCGCGCCAGTAGGCGACGTCCTCGAACGGCAGCGTCTCGACCGGTGCCCCGGTGATGATCAGGCCGTCGAACTTGCGCTCGCGCACCGCCGTCCAGGGCGCGTAGAAGGCCAGCATGTGCTCGGCCGACGTGGTCCTCGGCGCGTAGCTCGACGTCGTCACCAGCGTCAGCTCGATCTGCAGCGGCGTGCCGCCCAGCAGGCGGGAGATCTGCGTCTCGGTCTTGATCTTCTCCGGCATCAGGTTCAGCAGCGCGATCTCCAGCGGCCGCACGTCCTGGTGCAGCGCCGCCTGCTCGGTGATCAGCAGCACGCCTTCGTCTTCCAGCGCCGTCTTCGCCGGCAGGTTGTCCGGAACCTTGATCGGCACCTGTTTCAGCCCTTTCCGCGCCGGGCGGCAAAATCTTGGTGAGGCAAGGCACCGATATCGAGCCCAGACCTCATCGCGAGGAGCGGCAACGCCGCGTCACGAAGGATCGGCCATCGCGCGCCGTATCACCGCCCGCTCACATCACCCGCTCGACCGCCACCGCGCGGACGTCCATTTCGTAATCCAGACCCTGCACCGGCGGGCGGGCGTAATGCCAGGTCAGGCCGGCCGCCGCGGCGCCGCGGGCGACGATCTCGTCGCCCAGGAACGGATGCAGGTCGAAGACCGTATAGACCTGGGTCGCGCCGGCCCGGCCCCAGTCCATGCCCAGCGCGCCCAGCCGCTTTTCCATCGTGCCCAGCACGTGCCGGGCCTTCTCGGTCATGGCTTCGGCCGAGCTTCGTCGTCGCCGGCGCCGCCGAGGCCGACGAAGGCCCCGGCAGCTACGATACCCGCATCGTCCGGCGCGGCGACCAGTCGGCC
>JANQKO010000211.1 GCA_028281075.1 Alphaproteobacteria bacterium
CCAGGCATCGGCATAGGCGATGTAGCGGTCGAACAGGTTCTGGCCGTATTCGGTATAGGATTCGAGATAGGCCTTCTGGATCTCGTTGCCGATGAACTCGGCGTATTTCGGCGCCAGGTCGGCCTTGATGAACTCGAGATACTGGTCCTCGGTCTCGCGCGCGAACTGCTCGCGCTTGATCGCCTGCTCCAGCACGTACATCAGGTGCACCGGATCGGCCGCGACCTCCTCGATGTCGTGGTTGAAGGTCTCGGACAGCACCTTGAAGGCGAACCGGGTGCTGACGCCGGTCATGCCCTCGTCGACACCGGCCGCGTCGCGGTATTCCTGCATCGACTTGGCCTTGGGGCCGGTATGCTTCAGGTTCTCGCCGTCATAGACGCGCATCTTGGCGTAGAGGGTCGAGTTCTCGTGCTCGCGCAGGCGCGTCAGCACGCTGAAGCGGCTGAGGATCTCCAGCGTCTCCGGCGCGCAGGGCGAGTCGCCGAGCTGGCTCTCGCGCAGCAGCTTGTCGTAGATCTCGGATTCCTCGGTGGCGCGCAGGCAGTACGGCACCTTGACCACGGAAATCCGGTCGAGGAAGGCCTCGTTGTTCTTGTTGCTCTTGAACTGCTGCCATTCGGCCTCGTTCGAGTGCGCCAGGATGATGCCCTGGAACGGGAAGGCGCCGAAGCTCTCGGTGCCGAGATAGTTGCCTTCCTGGGTCGCGGTCAGCAGCGGATGCAGCACCTTGATCGGCGCCTTGAACATCTCGACGAATTCCAGCAGGCCCTGCGTCGTGCGGTTCAGGCCGCCGGAGAAGCTGTAGGCGTCGGGATCGTTCTGGCTGAAATGCTCAAGCTTGCGGATGTCGAGCTTGCCGACCAGGGCGGAGATATCCTGGTTGTTTTCGTCGCCGGGTTCCGTCTTGGCGACGCCGACCTGACGCAGCTTCGACGGCATCATCTTGACGACGGAGAATTTCGAGATATCGCCGTCGAATTCGTCCAGGCGCTTGACCGCCCAGGGCGACATCAGGCCGTTCAGCCGACGCCGCGCGATGCCGTACTTGTCCTCCAGCAGGTCGCCCATGCGGGCCGGGTCGAACAGGCCGATCGGTGATTCGAAGACCGGGCTGACCTGGTCGCCGGCCTTCAGCACGTAGATCGGGTTCTTTTCCATGAGCAGCTTCAGACGCTCGGCCAGCGTCGACTTGCCGCCGCCCACGGGCCCCAGCAGGTACAGCACCTGCTTGCGCTCTTCCAGGCCCTGCGCGGCATGCTGGAAATAGCCCACGATCCGCTCGATCGTGTGCTCCATGCCGTAGAAGCCGCTGAACGCGGGATAGCGTTTGATGGTTCGATTGAGGAAGATGCGGCCCAGTCGCGAGTCGGAACTGGTGTCGATCAGCTCGGGCTCGCCGATGGCGTCGATCATCCGCTCGGCGGCCGAGGCATACATCAGCGCGTTATCCCGACATCCGAGAAGATAGTCGTGAAGGCTCATCTCCTCGGAGGCTTCACGCTGATAGTTTTCCGAATAGGCTTCGAAAACGTTCATGACCGTCCTCCATCAACGGATGAAGGGATCGGTTGCGAAACTACGGCCGCGCAAAGCATTGCTGATATGTCCTCTTCAGCCTCTCGTTCCTCGCTCTTCCTCCCCGATGTCCCAAGTTGTGCAATCGCCAGTTCTTGGCTTGTGTCACCCTGCTTTTGTCTGACCTTATCCTAGATGTAGCGTGTCATTGGAACATGGCTACCCTGGTCCATTCAAATGTTGTTCACGTATTAGCGGTCGGTTGTGCGCCGGTCGGCGCGACACGCCCGCCGCAACCATTGGTTGCTAAGAATGATTTGCCGCACGAAATCAACGAGTTGCTTCGGCGATACCGGCGGACTGTCGAACGCCGGACCATCGCGGCCGGCGCGGAAACGTGCGAACCACGCCGTGTAATCAATCCGTCATCATGGCAAGCATGCAACACATGATCGCCGCGAATCGCTGGCGGGCACTGGGTTTCAGCGCTTCGCCGCGGCGCCATCGCCGCCTTGCGCGGCAGCGTCGCGGAAGGCAATACGGCGGCCGTCTGGCCGCGCGCGCCACGACCGAAATCGAGCCACGGCGCGTCATGTCGGGATATGTCGACGGCGTATCGCATTTCTTCTCCAACCGCTGAAGTGTCGAGCCTGAGTGTTTAGAAGAGGTTAACCATGACCGCTAATTCGAGAATGCGTCCCCGACATCGTCATGGCGCAATCGTGATTTGGCCCGGCGCGCCGCGATCGGAAATGATATCGCTCAGGCGGGGCCGGGCGAACGTGGCGACGGGATAGCCGTCGCGACCGTGAATGGGACCCGATCATGCACGCTTGGAAATTCTCGCCTCTCATCCTCATGGCCCTTGCGCCGTTCGGCGACGGCGCGCTCGCGGCCGGCGACCGCGACGCGCGGGCCTGCCGCGACGCCAGCCGGTCGCACATCGCGCGGCTGCCGGTGCAGGACGGCGACGTCACCGGTATCACGATCGTGCCGCGGCTGGATGTCCACCGCGAAGGACCGTATCTGGTCGGCTACGAAGCCACCGTCAGGCTGCGGTCGTGCACCGGCTCGCTGGTTCTGAACCTGGACGAAGACTGCGGCTTTCGCGATGCCTATACCCGTGGCGCCTGCCGGGTGCCGGGGCTGCCGGACTACTGAAGAGTCTGCCTGGGTGTGGCCTTGCCGGCCCACTCCCCCACCCGGCCGCCCATAGGATACTGGCGTTGGGTGGCCGGGTGGGGGAGGGGGCCGGCAAGGCCACGCACAATGGGCCGAGAGGCCCATTTTCAAACGATCTCTCTCGGCGCGTCCGGATCGATGCCGGCCGCCATGGCCATGCGCACGAGATGCGAAAGGCTGCCGGCCCCGGTCTTTTCCATCACGCGGGCGCGGTGGTTCTCGACGGTGCGCGGACTGATGCCGAGCTCGTAGGCGATGACCTTGTTCGGCTGGCCGATCACCAGCTTCTCCAGCACCTCGCGCTCGCGCGGCGTCAACGCCGCCAGGCGCGCGGCCGCCTCGTCCGCCCGCCGGTCGCGGCCGGCCGCGACAGCCGATGGTGTCGTCAGCACGGCCTCGATCCGCGCCAGGATCGTCTCGCCATTGAAGGGTTTCTCGATGAAATCCGCGGCGCCCGCCTTCATCGCCTTCACCGCCAGCGGCACGTCGCCATGGCCGGTGATGATCAGCACCGGCGGCGGCGGGTTGGCCTGCCGCAGCCGCCGCAGGATGGCGATGCCGTCCATGTCGGGCAGGCGGACATCCAGCACGATACAGGCGGCGTCCGCCGGGTCGAAACCGGCGAAGAAGGCGGCGCCCGAGGCAAAGGCGGCGACCGGCCGGCCCGCGCCCTCGATCAGCAGCGTCAGCGAATGCCGGATCGATGGATCGTCGTCGACGACATGGATCTTGCCGGCGTCCGCCATATCCGTCCTCTCCCCGCGCCCCGTCGACGCCGCCGCTTGCGACCGTCGCTCGAGGGTAAGACTACGCAGGTATTATCCCCGATTCATCCCGTTCGTCTGAATCGCTATCTATCACCCGGGGCGTCGGGCACTCGGACCTTTCCCTCCCGCCCGGCCACCCATGTTGCGTGGAACGGGTTTCAGAATTGCGACCCCCAGTTCGGTAGCCCGTGGTTGCGGCGGCTCTCCGGAGCCGCCGCTTCTTTGCGCGCCGCCGCATGCTGCCGGCGCATGCGAATGCTGTTATGCTCGCTGGCCTCGACGTCGCAGGGAGTGTATCGGGACATGGCGGTGCGGTTTTTCGCGACCCTCTTACTTGCCGTTTCGGTGCTGGCCGGTACGGCCGATGTGCGCCCGGCAGCGGCGCAGGACGCGGCCATCGGCCACGTCAAGTCGGTCAAGGGCGGGGCCAGCGCGACACGCGCCGACGGCCAGGTCACGCTCGCCATCGGCGATCCGGTTTACCGCGAGGACGTGCTGGAAACCGGGTCCGGCGGCGCGCTCGGCGTGATTTTCCGCGACAATACCATTCTCTCGCTCGGGCCGCGCACGACGGTGGCCCTGCGCGACTACGCGTTCGAGCCGGCAGCCGAAAAGATCTCGTTCCTGGCCAGGATCACGCGCGGCACGCTCCTCTACGTCTCCGGCGTGATCGCCAAACTGTCCCCCAGCGCCGTCTCGATCGAGACGCCGGTCGCCACGGTCGCGGTCCGCGGCACCCGCTTTCTGGCGCAGGTCAAGGACGAGGGCGGCTGACGCCGCACCGGACCGACGACCACGGGTTCTTCATGAAAGGGATGCGTATCCGATGATCCGATCCATCCGCACGCCCGCGCGGCCGCTGGGCGCGCTGCTGGTGATGCTGTGCCTGCTGCCGGCCTGCAGCCGGCTGAACGACAACCTGTTCGTGCTGCTGGAAGACGCCGACGGCAAGACCGGCGCGATCGAGGTGACGAACGAAAGCGGCGCCCGGGTCATCGAGCGTAGCGGCCAGGCCGTCGCCGTACGCGGCGCCAACAGCACGCCCAGCGACCCGTTCGCCGTGTCGCCGGACGATATCGACGCGCGCTTCCGCGACGCGCTCGCCGCCGAGCCCGAAAAGCCCGTCAACTTCGTTCTCTATTTCCAAACCGGCAGCACGGACCTGCGGCCGGAATCGGCCGAGCAATTGCCACAGGTGCTGCAGGTGATCGCCAACCGGACCGCGCCGATCGTCGCCGTGGTCGGCCATACCGACACCGCCGGCTCGGCGCGCGTCAACGCCGCCCTGGCGCTGGACCGGGCGCGGGAAGTGGCGAAGATCCTGACCGGCATCGGCATCCCCGCCGCGCGTATCGAAATCACCTCGCACGGCGAGAACAACCTGCTGATCCCGACCGGCGACGAGGTCGCCGAGCCGCGCAACCGCCGCGTCGAGATCACAGTCCGCTAGCACCGGCCGCCGGCAGCGTGAAGCGGAACGCGGCGCCGCCACCGGGCGCGTCGGCGGCCCGGAGCTGGCCCTCATGGGCCTCGACGATCGACCGGCAGATCGCCAGGCCGAGGCCCAGCCCCCTCGATTTCGTGCTGACGAAAGGCTCGAACAGCCGGTCCTTCAAGGCCTCGTCGAGCCCGCCGCCGGTGTCGCCGACCGTGACCTCGATGGCGCCATCGGGCGTCGCCGCCGTGGTCAGGCTGACCCGGCGGACCGGCGCGCCGTCCATGGCCTGGACCGCGTTGCGCACCAGGTTGACCACGACCTGCTGGATCTGAACGCGGTTCAGCAGCGCCGGCGGCAGGCCGTCGGCGAGGTCGCCGACGAACGCGACATCCCGCGCCGCCGGCTCCGACAGCGCCAGCTCGGCCGCCGCCATCACCACCGCGTTCACGTCCTCCGGCCGGCGCGCGGCCTCGCCCTCGTCGACCAGCTCGCGCAGCCCCCGGATGATGCCGGTCGCCCGCTCGGCATCGCCGCTGATCCGGCGCAGGCTGTCACC
>JANQKO010000240.1 GCA_028281075.1 Alphaproteobacteria bacterium
CGCCTTCGCCGGCTCGTCCGAGAACACGTCCAGCGCGGCGCCGGCGGCCTGGCCGGAATCGAGCGCCGCCAGCAGGTCGGCCTCGGCGATCAGGCCGCCGCGCGCGCAGTTGGTCAGGCGCACGCCCTTCTTGGCCCTGGCCAGCGTCTCGCCGTTCAGCAGGCCCCGGGTGGTATCGGTCATCGGCGTGTGCAGCGAGATGAAGTCGGCGCGGGCCAGCAGCTCGCCCAGCTCGACCTTCTCGATGCCGAGCTCGACCGCGCGCTCCAGCGCCAGGAACGGGTCGTAGACGACGACGCGCATCTTCAGGCCCAGCGCCCGGTCGGCGACGATCGAGCCGATATTGCCGCAGCCGATGATGCCGAGCGTCTTGCCGTAGAGCTCGACACCCATGAAGCGGCTCTTCTCCCAGCGGCCGGCATGGGTCGATTCGTTGGCGGCCGGGATCTGCCGCGCCAGCGCCAGCATCATCGAGATCGCGTGCTCGGCCGTGGTGATCGAATTGCCGAAGGGCGTGTTCATGACGCAGACGCCGTTCGCCGTCGCCGCCTCGATATCGACATTGTCGACGCCGATGCCCGCCCGGCCGACGACCTTCAACCGGCCCCTGGCGGCGTTCAGCACCGCGGCCGTGACCTTGGTGGCCGAGCGCACGGCGAGGCCGTCATAGTCGCCGATGGCGGCGATCAGATCCTCGGGCCCGAGACCGGTCCGCTCGTCGACCTCGACGCCGCGGCCGCGGAACACTTCCGCCGCGCGCGGGCTCATCTTGTCGGAAATCAGGACTTTCACCATGGTCTCGGATCCTCAGGCGGCCGGCCGGTGGGCCGTCTTGGTTTCGGCATAGGCCCAGTCGAGCCAGGGCAGCAGGGCGGCGAGATCGCCGGTCTCGACCGTCGCGCCGCACCAGATGCGCAGGCCCGGCGGGGCGTCGCGATAGGCGCCGATATCCAGCGCCACGCCCTCCCGCTCCAGCGTCGCCGCGAGCTGCCTGGCGGCGGCCGCCTGCCGGTCGGCGGGCAGGCCGGTGAACCAGTCGTCGACGATCGACAGGCAGACCGACGTGCAGGACCGGACCGCCGGATCGGCCGCCAGGAAATCGACCCAGGCGGTGCGGGCGACCCACTCGGCGATCGCGGCGAGGTTGCGTTCCGAGCGGGCGATCAGGCCGTCGAGCCCGCCGACCGACTCGGCCCAGGTCAGCGCGGCGAGGTAATCCTCGACGCAGAGCATGGACGGCGTGTTGATGGTCTCGCCCTTGAACACGCCCTCGATCAGCTTGCCACCCTTGGTCAGGCGGAAGATCTTGGGCAGCGGCCAGGGCGGCGTGTGGCTCTCCAGCCGGGCGACGGCGCGCGGGCTCAGGATCAGCATGCCGTGCTGCGCCTCGCCGCCCAGCACCTTCTGCCAGGAGAAGGTGGTGACGTCGAGCTTGTCCCACGGCAGGGCCATGGCGAAGGCGGCCGAGGTGGCGTCGCAGATGGTCAGGCCCCGCCGGTCGCCGGCGATCCAGTCGCCGTCCGGCACCCGCACGCCCGAGGTGGTGCCGTTCCAGCAGAACACGATGTCGCGCGCCGGGTCGGCCCGCGACAGGTCGGGCAGGTCACCGTAGCCGGCCTCGAGCACCCGCACGTCGTCGAGCTTCAACTGCTTCAGCACGTCGGTCACCCAGCCATGGCCGAAACTCTCCCAGGCCAGGAGATCGATGCCGCGCGCGCCCAGCAGCGACCAGAGCGCCATCTCGACGGCGCCGGTATCGGAGGCCGGCGTGATGGCGATGCGATAGTCGGCCGGCACGCCCAGCAGGTCCCGCGTCCGCTCGATCGCCGCCGACAGGCGCGCCTTGCCGGCCTTCGAGCGGTGCGAGCGCCCGAGCACGGCGTCGGCCAGCAACTGCGGGCGCCAACCGGGGAACTTGGCGCAGGGGCCGGACGAGAAATTCGGCACATCGGGTGCGATATTCGGCTTCATCGACTTCTTTCCTTCCACCGGCAGCGCCGGCCGGCCCGCCCGACCACGTTTCCAAGGGCGCGGCACGGCCGGCTCCGGATCGGGGTCCAAGCGGTTGATTCGAATTGTTCCTGTTCACCGCGCCCGCCGTCGGCCGGGGGCGCGCGGCATCACGGCGCGGCGATAGTATGGACGCGCCCGGCCTTGTCAACGGGCGTTTTGTCGCGGTTGGGCCCCCGCCAACCGTTGACTTCCATGGCCGGCCGCGTTTGTGATGCGGCCTTCGACGACCCGTTCCCGACCGAGGCGCCCGCGCATGATTCCCTGCCAGCGATCCCTGTTCGACCTGCCCGACGACGTGGCCTATTTCAACTGCGCCTACATGTCGCCGCTGATGCAGCCGGTGGTGGCGGCCGGCACCGCCGGCGTCGCCCGCAAGGCGCGGCCCTGGGAGATCGTCCCGGCCGACTTCTTCGCCGGGCCGGAGCGCGCCCGCGGCCTGTTCGCCGACCTGATCGGCGGCGCGGCCGACAATGTCGCCGTGATCCCGGCCGCCAGCTACGGCATCGCGACGGCCGCCCGCAACATCCCGATCGCCCGTAATCAGCGCGTCGTGGTGCTGGCCGGCCAGTTCCCCTCCAACGTCTATGTCTGGCGCGAGCGCACGCGCGAGACCGGCGGCAGGTTCACCACCGTCAGGCGGCCCGGCGACGGCGACTGGACGGCGGCGATCCTGGACGCCATCGACGACAATACGGCGATCGTGGCGACGCCGAACTGCCACTGGACCGACGGCGGCCTGATCGACGTGGCGGCCGTCGGCGGCCGCTGCCGCGAGGTCGGGGCAGCCTTCGTGCTCGACCTGACGCAGTCGCTGGGCGCCCTGCCCTTCGACGTCGCCGCCGCGCATGCCGATTTCGCCATCGCCGCCTGCTACAAGTGGCTGATGGGGCCCTATTCGCTGGGCTTCATGCACGTGGCGCCGCGCTATCACGAGGGGCGGCCGCTGGAGCATAACTGGATGGCCCGGGCCGGCAGCGAAGACTTCACCGCGCTGGTGAACTATCGGAACGACTTTCAGCCCGGCGCCCGGCGCTTCGACATGGGCGAGACGGCGAACTTCCACCTGCTGCCCATGGCCATCGCCGCGCTCGAGCAGCTACACGCCTGGACGCCCGCGGCCGTGCAGGCGACCCTCGCCGACATGACCGGCACGATCGCGGCGCGGGCGGCGGGGCTTGGCCTGATCGCCTCCGATCCGCGCCTGCGGGCCGGCCACTTTCTGGGCCTGCGGTTCCCGGGCGGACCGCCGGACGGCCTGCTGGACCGCCTGGCCGAGGCCCGGGTGCATGTCAGCCTGCGCGGCGATTCCATGCGGGTGACGCCGCATGTCTACAACAACGCGGCCGATATCGACCGGCTGATCGAGACGCTGCGGGCGTCGCTATGACCGGGACCACGACAGACGGAGCTGACGACGGATGACCATGCAGTATGTACCCTTCGGCAATACCGGCATGAAGGTCTCGCGCCTCTGCCTCGGCACGCTGACCTTCGGGTCGCCGCGATGGCGCGACTGGGTGATGGACGCGGCCGACAGCCGGCCGATCGTCAAGGCGGCGCTGGACGCCGGCATCAACTTCATCGACACGGCGGACATGTATTCGCTGGGCGCCAGCGAGGAGGTCGTCGGCAAGATCCTGGCCGAGATCGGCCCGCCGCGCGACGAGCTGGTGGTGGCGACCAAGGTCTATAACCGCATGAAGGACGATCCCAACGCCCGCGGCCTGTCGCGCAAGCACATCATGGAGAGCATCGACGCCTCGCTGCAACGGCTGGGCATGGACTATGTCGACCTCTACCAGATCCACCGCTGGGACTACGAGACGCCGATCGAGGAGACGCTGGACGCGCTGAACGACGTGGTCCGGGCCGGCAAGGCGCTCTATATCGGCGCCTCCAGCATGTGGGCCTGGCAGTTCATGAAGGCGCTGTCGATCTCGCGCCGCAACGGCTGGGCGCCGTTCGTCTCGATGCAGCCGCACTACAACCTGATCTACCGCGAGGAAGAACGCGAGATGCTGCCGCTGTGCCGGAGCGAGGGCATCGCCGTCATTCCCTGGAGCCCACTGGCGCGCGGGTTCCTGGCCGGCAACCGGCACCGCCAGGGCGGCGGCGACACCGCGCGGGCCAGGAACGATCCCATGGCGCGGCGGGACTATTACGGCGACCAGGACTTCCAGATCGCCGACAAGGTGGTCGAGATCGCGCGCGAACGCGGCGTCGCGCCGACCCAAGTGGCGCTCGCCTGGCACTTGAGCAAGCCGCATGTCACCGCGCCCATCGTCGGCGTCTCCAAGGTCGAGCATGTGCTGAGCCATGCCGCCGCCCTGGAGATCGCGCTGACGGACGACGAGATCGCCGCGCTGGAGGCGCCGTACCGGCCGAAGCCGGTCGCCGGGCACGAATAGGAGGTTAACGCATGTCGATCGATGTCGCGGCCGCGCGGGCCGACACGCCGGGCTGCGCCAACGTCGCGCACCTCTACAATTGCGGCGCCGGGCTGATGCCGCGGCCGGTGCTGGACAGTTTGACCGCGCACCTGACGCTGGAGGCGGGGATCGGCGGCTACGAGGCGGCCGACCGCCACGAGGCCGCGGTGGCGCACAGCTATGACGCGATCGCCACGCTGCTGAACTGCGACGCCGACGAGATCGCGCTGGTCGAGAACGCGACCGTCGCCTGGGACATGGCCTTCTACGGCATGTCGTTCGGGCCGGGCGACCGGATCCTGACCGCGGTCTCGGAATATGCCTCGAACTACATCGCCTTCCTGCAGGTGGCGAAGCGCACCGGGGCCGAGATCGTCGTGGTGCCGAACGACGCGGCGGGACAGCTCGACGTGGCGGCGCTGGAAAACCTGATCGACGCGCGCGCCAAGCTGATCGCGGTGACGCACGTGCCGACCAACGGCGGGCTGGTCAACCCGGCGGCCGAGATTGGCCGCGTCGCCCGCGCCGCCGGCGTGCCGTTCCTGCTGGACGCCTGCCAGGCGGCCGGGCACCTGGCGCTCGACGTCCGGGCGATCGGCTGCGACATGCTGTCGGCGACCGGCCGCAAATATCTGCGCGGGCCGCGCGGCACCGGCTTCCTCTATGTCGCCCGCCACATGCTGGACCGGCTGGAGCCGCCGTTCCTGGACCTGCACGCGGCAAGCTGGGTGGCGGCGGACCGCTACGAGCTGCGGCCCGACGCCAGGCGCTTCGAGAACTGGGAAAGCTACGTCGCCGGCAAGATCGGGCTCGGCGTCGCCGTCGACTACGCGCTGGCGCTGGGCATGGACGCGGTCGAGGCGCGCATCGACGACCTGGCGACGGGCCTGCGCCGGCGCCTGGACGCCATTCCGGGGGTCCGGGTCCGGGACCTGGGCGCCCGCAAATGCGGCATCGTCAGCTTCTCGATCGACGGCGCCGATCCGAACGAGGTCGTGCGCGCCATGGCGGACCGCAAGATCAATATCGGCACCAGCTCGGCCTTCAGCACCCGGCTCGACATGGACGGCCGCGACATCACCCTGATGAACCGGATGGGGGTGCACTACTACAATTCCGAGGACGAGCTCGACCGCTTCGCCGGGGCGGTCGAGGATCTCGGCCGGCGCTGACGTGGGCGCGGGTCACGGTCGCGACCCCATAGGCGCTAAGTTAGCTGCTGTAATTGATCGGGACAGTCCCCATCGATTCCATGCCGAACGTCGGAAGACCGCGACGCGTGATCTTGGTGTCTTTGCGTCTTTGTGGTGAAACCTCGCGCGCCGCAGGCTCGGAAAACACCAACGTCGGCCCACCCATTCGCTGACGGGCGCGCTGACTTCGTCGAGAAACTGGCAGATGAAGCCATAGGGACTGTCCCCTGCGGGGGCCGCCTCGAAATGAGGTCGGAGATCGATATCACCCCCCAACCTCACTCTGAGAACGTGTGAATGAATTACTCGCGACCCAAAAGAAGCCGTCATGCTGGCGTAGGCCAGCATCCAGCGGCATCATAAACTGTTGAAAAACAACAAAAATGGATCCTGGCCTTCGCCAGGATGACAACTTGGGTGGCTTCAGTGATTTCTTTCACACGCTCTGAGGAGCGGCGCAGCCACGTCTCGAAGGGCCGGCCATCACATGCCAACGTCAGCCACCCGGCTGGCGCAGGTCCAGTTCCAGGAACGTGGCGGTGGGCAGGGGGTTGACGCAGTAGGGCGCGATCTCGCGGAAGCCGCGGGCGCGGTAGATGGCGATCGCCCGGGGCTGCGCGTCGGTCACGGTGTCCAGCCGCATGGCCCGGTAGCCGAGGCGCCGCGCTTCCGCGATGACGGCGTCCACCAGCCGCGTGCCGAGGCCCGAGCCCCGCGCCGCCGGGCGCAGATAGAGCCGCTTCATCTCGCAGATGCCGTCGCCGAGAGCGCGCAGGCCGACCACGCCGACCGGCCGGCCATCAAGCTTGGCCAGCAACAGCGCGCCCGTCGGCGGCCCGTACTTGCCCGGAAACTCCGCCAGCTCGGCGTCGAAATCCTGGAAGTCGAGCGCGAAGTCCAGGTCGTCGACATATTCCCGGAACAGCGCCTTGACGGCGTCGAGATCCGCGTCGCTCCGCGCCGGCGCGATCTCGCTCACAGCGTGATCGTCCCCTCCATGTAGAAGGCGCAGGCGCCGGTCAGGCGGACGCGGCCGTCGATCGGTTCGCAAACCAGATCGCCGCCGCGCTTGGAGATCTGCCGCGCCGTCAGCACCGATTTGTCGAGCTTCATCGCCCAGTAGGGCGCGGCCATGCAGTGCGCCGAGCCGGTGACCGGGTCCTCGTCGATGCCGGAGGCCGGCGCGAAGAACCGGGAGACGAAATCGACCTCGCGGCCCGGCGCGGTGGCCATCACGTTCACGCCGTCCAGCCGGCCGAGACCGGCGATATCCGGCGTCAGCACCTCGATCTCCTCCTCGTTGGCATAGACCAGCATGTGGTAGTTCGCTTTCAGGGTCTCGACCGGCGCGCCGCCGACGGACTCCACCAGGCCGGGCGGCGGCTCGACCGGTTCCGGCGGCAGGGCCGGCAGATCCATCGCCAGACGGTCACCGTCGCGGCGCACGTGGAGCGGCCCGGACAGGGTCTCGAACACCACCGCGTCCGTCTCCGGACGCAGGTGGTTCAAGACGACATAGCCGCTGGCGAGCGTCGCGTGGCCGCACAGCGGCACCTCCACCGCCGGCGTGAACCAGCGCAGGCGGTATCCCGCGTCCCCCGGCACGATGAAGGCCGTCTCGGAAAGATTGTTCTCGGCCGCGATCGCCTGCAGCGTCGCGTCGTCGAGCCAATCGTCCAGCGGGCAGACGGCGGCGGGGTTGCCGGCGAACGGCCGGTCGGTAAAGGCGTCGATCTGATAGAGCTTGATCTGCATCGGGGCGTCCCCGCGGTGGTTGGGGGCCGGGGCCTGGACAGGGCCCCCACCCCCGCCGCTGGCCGGCGGCGGGGGCAGGCATCCGGCCTAGACACGCCAGAAAGGCTTGCGGCTCTCCTGATCGGCTTGGGTGCGGGTCAGGCCAATGTCCTTGAGCATACGATCATCCAGATCCCCCAGCGCATGCCGCTCGGACGCCCGCGACTGCCAGCGCAGCAGCAGGTCGAACAGCCCGAACCGGCGCCGTACCAGACCGCTGGTCCATTTGCCGGCCGGCCGCCGATCCAGGTTCGGAAGGATTGTATGCGTCCAATTTCTCGTGAACTCGCCCATTGCCTGACTCCTTCAATATGTTGTTGCCAACAATCTCCCTGACGTTTTTGGAACAATATGAGAATAGGCTTGACATTGTTACCGAACAAGCGAAATATTGTCATGATGACAATTTGGCTACCCGATCTGTCGAACCGCGACGGGCCGCTCTACACGGCGATCGCGGACGCCATCGGCGACGCGGTCGACAGTGGCGATCTGCCGCCGGACTCGCGGCTACCGCCGCAGCGCGAGCTGGCCTGGCGGCTGGGCGTCACGGTCGGCACAGTGACACGGGCCTACGCGCTGGCCGAACAGCGGGGCGTGGTATCGGCCCATGTCGGCCGCGGCACCTTCGTGCGGCCGTCGCCGGGCTATGCCGTGGCCTCGCCCTACTTCCCCGACCCGGCGCCGAACATCATCGACCTCAGCGTCAACACGCCGCTTTACGATCTGCCGTCGGAAGCCCTGCGCCAGGCCATGGCCGACCTTGCCCGCCGGCCCGATCTGGAGGCGCTGCTGCGCTACACGCCCGACCGGGGCCATGAGCGGCACCGGTCGGCGGGCGCGGTCTGGATGCGGCGGGTCGGGATCGAGGTGCCGCCGGAGCGCGTGGTGCTGGCCAACGGCGTGCAGCAGGGCCTGACCACGGCGCTGCTGACCCTGACACAGCCGGGCGATACCGTGCTGACCGAGGAGCTGACCTATGGCGGCATCATCGAGGCGGCCCAGATCTGCCGCGTGACACTGCGCGGCCTGGCCATGGACGCCGACGGCATCCTGCCCGACGCGCTGGCCGACGCCGCGGCGGAAACCGGCGCCCGGGTGCTGGTCACCAACCCGACGATCCACAACCCGACATCGATCGACGTGCCCGAGGCGCGGCGGCGGGCGCTGCTGGCCGTGGCCGAGGCGCACGACATGCTGGTCGTCGAGGACGACGTCTACGGCAACCTGCCGACGAACCGCGCGCCGCCGATGGCGGCGCTGGCGCCGGACCGCGTGGTCTATGTGACCAGCGCCTCGAAATGCATGGCGCCGGGCCTGCGCGTCGCCTGGCTCGCCTGTCCGGAGCGGCTGGCCGGACGGCTGGCCGAGTCCATCCACATGCAGGCGGTCTGCCTGCCGCCGCTGACGGCCGAGATCGCCACGATGTGGATCGAGGACGGCACCGGCGACCGGCTGGCGAGCGGCATCGCCGAGGAGGCGACGGCCCGCCAGGAACTGGCCGCGGCGGCCTTCGACGGCCTGGACTGGCACAGCCACCCGAACGGCTTCCACGGCCTGCTTCACCTGCCCAGTCCCTGGCGGCGCGAGACCTTCGCCGCCGCCGCCGCCCAGCGCGGCGTGCGCATCGTGCCCGCCGGCACTTTCGCCGTCGGGCAGACGACGGCGCCGCACGCGGTGCGCCTGGCGCTGATCGCGGCACGCGACCGCGCGGTGCTGCGTCAGGCCCTGTCGACGCTGTCGGAGCTGGCCCGCTCGGCCCCCGGCTCGCGCGGCATCGTCATCTGATCCGCCGCAGGGCGGTGGCGACGGCCGCCACGGCATACCAAGCTTCCGGCCGATACGGGCAAGCGGAGGCGCACGAATGGCGACGAGCGAAAACGACGACCTGCCGCATCGCGCGCCGCCGCCCGGTCCCGTTCGACAATGCTGGCGCGGTGGCAGTGCGGATCGGGGACGCCGCGCAGCGGGGCGCAGATATCGTCCGGCTCCGCGACGAGTTCGATGTCTTCGCCTGCGCAAAGGCGCTCTGCGACCGCCGTCATGTTCGCGGTGAAGGCGGGACCGTATCCCTTGCCGACATAGGTCGGCACGCACAACAGGTGATGCGGACGCAGGCGAACTGTCATCCTTTGGCGTGTTTCGTCTTGCGCGTCATAAGCGTGAGCGTGGCCGCCCCGAGCGCGGCCTTCAGGACGGCGCCGATCAGGAACGGCGCGATGCCGGCCATGACCGCCTGCTCGACTCCAATAAGTACGGCGAGCCACGCCGCGCCGAGGATGAGACACAGTGCGTTGCTGATCAGCATGCCGGCAAAAGCGAGAAACGGCCGGTGCCCGTTCCAGCCCCATTCGGCCAGCCATCCCATGGCCATGCCGGCGACGGGGAAGGCGAAGAGGTAGCCGGCGGTTGGCCCGATAAAGTGATGCGCCCCCGCAGCGCCGCCCGCCAGGACCGGCAGGCCAATCGCCCCCTGGATCAGCCAGGTCACGATGGTGACGCCGCCGAGCCGCCAGCCATAGAGCGCGCCGATGAGCGCGACAGCGAAGGTCTGCATGGTCACCGGGACCGGCACCATCGGCACTTCGATAAAGGAGGACAGCGTCAGAAAGAGGCTGCCGAGGACAATCGCGGCGAGTTTCCAGCCCAAGGGGCGGCTTTGCAGATCGATCGGGCTGAAGCCGGGTTTCAGCACGGCGGCGGAGGCGGTCATGCGCAGGTCCCTTCCAAATTATAGATAATTTAGAGATTCTATCGCTAAAGAAAGCCACACTTGTGCGTCCGTTGCAAGAGCCCGCGATCAAGGGACCGCGCTCGGTGGTTTGAAATGTGAGCACCGCGCCTTGCCGGCGCGGAGGGAGCGGCGTCGATCAGCGTACCTGCGCGTGCCGCTTCGGCGCGTGGTCGATCGACCGGACATGCCGGGCGAGCAAGGCTGCCGCATCCTCCGCGTCGCCTGCGCGAAGCGCGGCAAGAATCGCCCGGTGATCGCGGTCGGTCGGCCTTTCCCATTCCGCCCGCCAGCCGGAGAACAGGAACCGGGCGCTGGCCGTGTGCAGATCGTCGATGGCGCGCAGCAGCCTCGGCATGCCGCACGGCGTCAGGATCAGGCGGTGGAAACGGCGCGTGGCCTCTTCCCAGGCATGGACATCCCGGGCGCGGTCGCTGGCGAGGTTGGCTTGCTCGGCCT
>JANQKO010000288.1 GCA_028281075.1 Alphaproteobacteria bacterium
TCGGTCCAGCGATCGCCGACATCGACGCCGGCATCTTCGAGGCGCCAGAGCATGGCGGCGCCGTTGCTGATATCGAGCAGGTCGTCGGTCGATTCAGGCCGCACCTTGCCGTCGTAGAGCGCCAGTACCGCGTCGTGCTGGCCCAGCTCCAGGTGGTAGAGGCATTTGTGCCACCAGACATGGAAGACGAAATTGTGCACGTCGTCCCAGTTGCCGGCGAGGCTCTCGATCCAGTCGATGCCCTCGCGGTGCCGGCCCTGCATCTCCATCACATGCGCCACCGCGTGCGCGGCCCAGACGTCGGCCGGGTTGATCTCGACCGCGTGGCGGCCGGCGGCCTCGGCCGCGGCATAGTCGCCCGCCTCCTCCAGGCCGAAGGCATACATGCCCCGCACGAAGCCATGGCCCGGCGTCTCCGGCGTCCAGGCCCAGGAGGTCCGGGCGATGGAATCCCGCATGTTGCGGCTGTCGCCGAAATAGAAGTGCGTGTAATGGGCCAGCTTCAGCGCCATCAGGTCGAGCGGCGCGTGCAGCAGCAGCTCCTCCCAGACCGCCGTCGCCTGGCGCTCGTCGCCGTCGCACCAGGCGCGAAGCGCGCGGGCATGCCGGCGTTCCCGCTCGCTGCCGCCGCGCCGCTCGATGGCGGCCTCCGCCTTCTCCAGGCTCTGCCGTGCCTTCACTTCCAGCGCCGGCACGGCGAACAGCTTCATGAAGTAGCCGCGGACGATCAGGCCCATGGCCATGTCGGGATCGGCGGTCAGCGCCTGCTTCAGATGCGCCCCGGTATCGAGCTTGAAGCCGGCATAATGCGTGATCGTGTCGTCGAGGTGGCGCACCGCGGCCTCGTTGTCGGCCGTCACCTCCAGGCCCCGGACATCCGTCAGCATCGCCAGTTCCCTCCCGCCCGTGTCCTTCGCCAAGGCTCGAATTTAGGCCAATTCGCCGTAGAATGTCCCGCCGCCGCGACATACTCTCACCCGCACACCCCGACAGGATAGGAAACATGCCGATGGACGTCCAACTCAGTCCCGAGCGCCAGAAGCTCCAGGCCCGGGCGCGCGAACTGGCGCGGGGCGAGATCGCCGGCCGGGCGGCCGACGTCGACCGCAGCGAGCAGTATCCCTGGGACAACGTCAAGGCGCTGAACGCGGCCGGCTTCTTCGGCATGACGATCCCGGAGGCCTATGGCGGCCCCGGCCTCGATTACCTGGATTCGGTGCTGGTGATCGAGGAGATGGCCAAGGTCTGCGGCGTCTCCGGCCGCATCGCCGTCGAAGCCAACATGGGTGCCGTCGGCGCGATCATGGCCTATGGCAGCGACGAGCAGAAGCGGCTGGCGGCCGACCTGGTGCTGGCCGGCGACAAGCCGGCGATCTGCATCACCGAGCCGGAGGCCGGCAGCGCGGCGACGGAAATGACCACGCGGGCCGACAAGCGCGGCAACCGCTACGTGCTGAACGGCGCCAAGCACTGGATCACCGGCGGTGGTGTCTCGCGGCTGCACCTGATCTTCGCGCGTGTCTTCGACGAGAACGGCGAGGAGGAGGGCATCGGCGGCTTCATCGCCGTGCGCGACGAGACCGAGGGCCTGCGGATCGGCGACCGCGAGCCGACCATGGGCCTGCGCGGCATTCCGGAGGCGCAGGTGTTCTTCGAGGACATGGAGCTGCCGCCGTCGATGCTGGTGCTGCCGCCGCGCGGCCTGAAGAAGGGCTTCGCCGACCTGATGACGGCCTATAATGGCCAGCGGGTCGGCGCCGCCACCGTGGCGCTCGGCCTGGCGCAGGGCGCCTATGAGATCGCCCTCGACTATGCCAAGCGGCGCGAGCAGTTCGGCCGGCCGATCTGCGAATTCCAGGGCCTGCAATGGATGTTGGCCGACATGAGCACCAAGCTCGCCGCCGGCCGGGCCCTGATCCACAAGGCGGCCGGCAGTTCCGTCGACGGGTTCCCGGATCCGCTGCAGGCCGCCCAGGCGAAGATCTTCGCGTCCGAGTCGGCGATCGAGATCAGCAACAACGCGCTGCAGATCTTCGGCGCCGCCGGCTATTCGCGGAACAACGCCGTCGAGCGCATGGTGCGCGACGCCCGCATGTTCACCATCGGCGGCGGCACGGCGCAGGTGCTGCGCACCATGGTCGCTGGCCGTATCCTCGACCGCAAGCTGCCGCAGACCCGCGACGGCTATCTGAAGCTGGCCGAACGCGAGGCCGCGAAGACGGCGGCCGAATAACGACAACAAAATTGCGGCGGTCGGGGAAGGGCGTGGCATGAGCTGGGAAAAGGAGATCGCGGAGCTGCGCCGGCGCGAGGCGCTGGCCCGCCGCATGGGTGGGCCGGAGAAGGTCAAGCGCCAGCACGACGGCGGCAAGCTGACGGTGCGCGAACGCGTCGACCGGCTACTCGATG
>JANQKO010000294.1 GCA_028281075.1 Alphaproteobacteria bacterium
CCGCAGGCGCCGCCGGTGTCCGTGGCCGCGCGGACCGGCGTCGAGGACGCCGTGCCGCTGCCGACCGCGCTCGACGACCTGGCTCTCTCGGCGCCGGACATGCCGTTGTCGGACGACACCTACCTGCTGTTCGCCGACGGCTTTTACGCCCGCAACGAGACCTCGTCCTGGATGCCGTATCTGATGTTCGGCGCGCGGCCGGGGAACGGCGGCGGCGACCGCCGCGTGGGCAATCCGGCCGGGGATGCCGCGCCCGAGCTGCGCATCGGTATCGGTCTGCACCGGCGGCTGATCGACCGGATGGACCTGACGGTCGGATATCGGGCCGAATATCGAGGGCCGAGCGTCATCGAGGATGACGATATCGCGCCCGTCGACCATAATCTCGGCCTGCGGCTGCGCTACCGCTTCTAGAGGCGTTTCCGCTCGCGCGGGATCGACATTGGGCAGGTTGCGGGTTGCCCCGCGGTCGGGCAGAAAGGCCGTGCTGATTCACAGACGGCGTGGCCGCCAGGCATGAGCGAACAGCCCGCAACGAGTCCGGACCCGCAATCGCAGCTCGACGACATCCATGCCGTCAATCCGGATTTCGTGCGCGACGTGCGCACGCTGCTCGACCGCGAGGCGGCGGACGGCGTCCGCCGGCTGGTGCTGCCGCTGCACGCGGCCGATATCGCCGACCTGGTCGACCTGCTGCCGCGTGACGAGCGCACGACGCTGCTCGACTGCCTCGGCGACGACCTCGATCCCGAGGTGCTGACCGAGGTCGAGGAATCCGTCCTCGTCGACCTGCTGCCCGAGCTGGCGCCTTCCGCGCTGGCCCGCGCCGTGACCGAGCTCGATACCGACGACGGCGTCTACCTGGTCGATCATCTCGACGAAGACCGGCGCGAGGAAATCCTGCGCGCGGTGCCGGCGCCCGACCGGACCGCGGTGCAGGAGGCCCTCGACTTTCCCGAGGACAGCGCCGGCCGGCTCATGCAGCGCGATTTCATCGCCGTGCCGGCCTACTGGACCGTCGGTCAGGTGATCGACTATTGCCGCGACACCGCCGACCTGCCGGACGAGTTCTACGGTATTTTCGTCATCGATCCGCGCTACCGGCCGATCGGTCACGTGCCGTTGAACCGGATACTGCGCACGCGCCGCCCGGTCGTGGTCCGGCAGATCATGGAAGAGGAAGCCCAGCTCATTCCGCTGGAGATGGACCAGGAAGAGGTGGCGTTCCTGTTTCAGCAGTACGACCTGGCCTCGGCGCCGGTGGTCGACGAATACGGCCGCCTGGCCGGCGCCATCACCTTCGACGACGTCGCCGACGTGATCGAGGAAGAGGCCGAGGAGGACCTGCTGCGGCTGGGCGGCGTCGCCGGCGAATCCGATCTCTACGCCACGGTGATGCGGACGACGCGGACCCGGTTCACTTGGCTGCTGGTCAATCTGGGCACGGCGATCGCCGCCTCGCTGGTGATCGCGCTGTTCGATGCCACGATCGACCGGCTGGTGGCGCTGGCGATCCTGATGCCGATCGTCGCCTCGATGGGCGGCAATGCCGGCACGCAGACGCTGACGGTGGCGGTCCGCGCGCTTGCCACGCACGAGCTGACCGCGACCAACGCCATGCGGATCGTCGTCAAGGAGGTCCTGGTCGGTGGCCTGAACGGCATCCTGTTCGCCGTGCTGATGGGGCTGATCGCCGCCCTGTGGTTCGGCGATCCGATGCTGGGCGGCGTCATCGCCGCGGCCATGGTGATCAACCTGCTGGTGGCCGGCCTGTTCGGCACGCTGATCCCGCTCGGCTGCCAGCGCCTGGGCGTCGATCCGGCGATCGCGGCCAGCGTGTTCCTGACCCCGGTCACCGACGTGATCGGCTTTTTCGCCTTCCTGGGCCTGGCGGCGCTGGTCCTGATTTAGGCGGCCCGACCTTCAGGACCGAGGGCGGGAGGCCCGCCGAAGACGATCCGGGCCGTTTCCGCAAGCGGACGCACCTCGGCGTCGGCCAGGATGCCGCGCGACACCATCTCGCGATGGCAGACGGGCAGGTTGTAGCAGGGGATGGACGGGTACAGGTGATGCTCGATGTGATAGTTCACGTCGTGCGGAAACACGAGCCACATCAGCCAGCCGGGGCCCGTGTTGGTCCGGGCCGCGTGCAGCGGCGACGACTGGTCGCTGACCGCGCCATGCTCGCAGATCGCGCGGAACCGCAGAAGCGGCTGCAGCAGCGTCACCAGCACGAGGGGCCAGAGGACTAGATATTCCACGCCCCAGCCGGCGGCGAAGGCGGCGACGGGCGTGCCGACATGGAAGGCCGCGACCAGCCAGCGGTCGCGCCTGGCGGCCCGCCGCAGCGCCGGCGATGTGTCGTTGAGCGGCCGGTTCTCGGCCGCGACCTCGTCGTTGATCGCCGGCGCGCCGAAGAAATAGCGGTAGGTCTTCCAGGCGGTCCCGCCCAGCAGGTCCTTGGCCAGTTTGCGCATGAGATAGCCGCGCCCGCGCGGATAGCCGCCATGGATCGGCGTGTCCGGGTCCTGCGGTCCGTAGAGGTGATTGTGATGCAGCCGGTGCAGCACCCGATAGGTGCACATGGAGATGCCGACCGGGGCGGCGCAGAGCCGGCCGACGAGATCGTTCAGCCAGCGTGTCTCGTAGAGCCGGTAGTGGGCGGCGTCGTGGGCGATCACGAACAGCGCCTGCGCCCGCGTCGCCAGGATCAGCATGGCCGGGATCACCACCCACGGCGTCCACCAGACCGTCGCCGCCGTCAGGCAGACGGCGATCACGCCCCAGGTCTGCAGCACCGGCCAGGTCGCCTTGAGCGGATCGAGGCGGGTCAGGCCCTTGATCACCTCTGGCGGCAGGCTCCGCCGCCGGCGCCCATCGTCGCGGAACTCCTCGCCCCGTATCTGTGTCGTTCCGGTCATGCCGTCCCTCGCATTGGCTGTACGTTATCGGCCGCGCCCATCACCGCCCGCCGCATGAAGGCCGCGATGCCGTCGGCCAGCTCGTCCTCGCCGCCCCGGTTGCCGAAGGTCTCGGGCGTCAGCGGCCCGACCATGGCCTCGGCCAGCGCGCCGATCAGGCAGGCCGCCGTGATCTCGACCTGCTGGGGCGGAAACGCGCCCGCGGCGACGCCGTCGCGGACGATGCGGGCGAACACCGCCGCATAGGCGCGTTTCGATTCGATCCGTTCGGCCTCGACGGCGGGATCGACCGGCTCGGCGATCAACGCATAGGCCAGCCGGTGGCCGCGGACCGCCCGGTGCACGAAGGTGCGGACGACGCTGTCGAGGCGCTCGGCCGCCGGCGCCTCGACCTCGGCGATCTGCGCCAGCACGGCGACCTCGTGCGACGAGGCCTGCCGGAACAGCTCGGCGAACAGATCGGCCTGCGACGGGCACGGTCTATCTCT
>JANQKO010000313.1 GCA_028281075.1 Alphaproteobacteria bacterium
TCCGACGTGCGCGGGCGCGACGGACCGATGCCGGTGGCGGACTACAACACCATCCTGCCGATCACCCACCGGTTCGTCGAAGCGGCGCAACAGGCCGGCTTTCCGCTGACACCCGACTACAACGGCGCGCGGCAGGGCGGCGTCGCTTATTCGCAGATGACCCGCGGCGGCCGCTTCCGCGCCTCGACCGCACGGACCTTCCTGACACAGGCGCGCGGGCGCTCCAACCTGCGCGTCGAGACGAATGCGCAGGCGACCGGCCTGCTGTTCGACGGCCGGCGTTGCACCGGCGTGCTGTTTCGCCAGGGCAAACGTGCGCGCAGCCTACGGGCGCGGCGTGAGGTCATCCTGTGCAGCGGCGCGGTCAATTCGCCGCAGCTGCTGCAGGTCTCCGGCATTGGCCCGGCGGCGCATCTCTCGTCGATCGGCGTCGAGGTGCGCCAGGATCTGCCGGGCGTTGGCGCGAACCTGTCGGATCACTACGTGGTGCGGGTGGCCCACCGGGTGCGCGGCGCGGTGACGCTGAACGAACTGGCCCGTGGCTGGCGCCGCCTCCGCGAGATCGGCCGCTATGCGCTGAACGGGACCGGCGCGCTAACCTTCGGCGTTACCAGTGCGATGGTTTTCTGTAACAGCCGCGAAGGCGTCGTCAGCCCGGACATCCAGCTGCTGTTCACGCCGGCGAGTTACCAGACGGAGAAGCTGGCGCTGGAACACGAACCGGGCATGCTGGTGGTGATCTGCCCGGTTCGGCCGTCCAGCCGCGGCAGCGTCATGGCAGCCTCGGCCGACATGACCGAGGCGCCGCTGATCCGGCCGAACTACCTGTCGGACGACGACGACGTGCGGGTGCTTACGGCCGGGGTCGAGCATACGCGGCGCATCTTCGCCGCCCCGGCCCTGGCCGCGCATAGCGCCGGCGAACTGAGCCCGGGGCCGACGGTCGCCGACCTGGCCTCCGTCGGCGCATTCGCCCGAGAGAACGGCAATACGCTCTACCACCCGGTCGGCACCTGCAAGATGGGTACCGACCCGATGGCCGTGGTCGACCCGAGATTGAAGGTGCAAGGCATCGACGGCCTGCGCGTCGCCGACGCCTCGGTGATGCCCGTGCTCAGCAGCGGCAACACCAACGCACCAACCATCATGATCGCCGAAAAGGCAGCGGCGATGATCCGCGAGGACGCCGCCGCCTAATTCGCCGGCCGCCTGCCTACTTTGGAAACGCGGCCCACAGATCCTTGATTGGCGCGCTGTCACGAACAAAGCCGAAGCGGCCCTCGCGCATTTCCGCCGCGGCGTTCATGAACGCCTGCAGCGCGACCCGCGAGAACGCACCGCCGATACTGACCCGACGCACGCCCGCCTCACCCAGCTGGTCGAGCGTGATCGACGGGTCGGCAAAGCCCATGACCACATTGAACGGCTTGCCGACGGCCGACGTGACAGTGCGGATCTGCTCCAGCGTTTTCACGCCAGGCGCGTACAGCACATCGGCGCCGACGGCTTCGAACGCCTGCAGCCGGCGGATGGTGTCATCCAGGTCGTCACGGCCATGGAGCAGGTTTTCCGCGCGCGCCGTAACCAGAAAACGCACCGGCAGCTTGCGCGCTACCTCAACCGCGGCCTGCACCCGTTCGACCGCAAGGTCGAAATCGTAGACCGGGTTGGCGCGGTCCTGGGTCGCGTCCTCGATCGACGCACCGACGGCGCCGCAGTCGAAGGCCATGGCCATCGCCTGACCGGCGGTTTCGGGATCGTCGGCAAAGCAGTTCTCCAAATCGGCATTCACCGGCAGCGATGTCGCGGCGCAGATCTGCCGGCAGTTCTCCAGGATCGCGTCCTTGCCGGCACCGCGCCGGCCGAGATTATTGGCCACGCCGAGGCTGGTGGTGGCGAGCGCGCTGAAGCCCATGTGGGCGAGCAGCCGGGCACTGCCGGCGTCCCAGGGATTGGGAATCAGGAATGGCTCGTCCGCCTCATGCAGGGCGCAGAAGGCGGCGCTAAGGGCGGCCAAATCGTTGCTTACGTCGGTCATCGAGGGGCTTCTCCGGTAGCGGTGATGCGAAAGACGGCGCGACCTTAGCCAGCACGGTGTATGTTGATCCAATGCATAGTTTTACGTTGTCACATAAACGATCCGCATAGTGGATATCCATCAGATCAGCGCCTTCGTCAGCGTCGCTACGCTGGGCAGCTTTTCGCAAGCAGCGCAGCAACTGCACCGGACGCAGCCAGCGGTCAGCCGACGTATCAGCCAGCTTGAAACGTCACTGGGCGCGAAGCTGTTCGAGCGACGCGGCCGCGAGATCGCCCTGACACCGGAAGGCCGGGTGTTCCTGCCGCATGCCCAGACCATCGTCGCCGCGGCGCGCGATGCCGAACTGGCAGTGCGGCAATCCCTCGGGGAACTGGACAGCGACCTGCCACTGCGCGTCGCCCTGGTCGGCACGCTGGCGGATTCGCAAGTCGTCGATGCCTTGCGCGACTTCCGGGCACGTTATCCGACCATGCCGGTGGCACTGCGTACGGCGACAAGCCGAGAAGTCAGCGCTCTGGTGAAACGCGGCGAGGCCGAAGTCGGCCTGCGC
>JANQKO010000318.1 GCA_028281075.1 Alphaproteobacteria bacterium
GCCGCGCGGCGATCGAACGGGCCGGCGCGCGGGCCGCCGAGATCACCGCCATCGGCATCACCAACCAGCGCGAGACGACGCTGGTCTGGGACCGCCATACCGGCCGGCCGGTCTGCAACGCCATCGTCTGGCAGGACCGGCGCACGTCGGAACTGTGCCAGCGGCTGAAGGCCGAGGGCCACGAGCCCCTGGTCACCCGGAAGACCGGGCTGCTGCTCGATCCATATTTTTCCGGCACCAAGATCGCCTGGATCCTGGACAACGTCGACGGCGCGCGCGCCCGGGCCGAGAACGGCGACCTGCTGTTCGGCACCGTCGACAGCTATCTGATCTGGCGGCTGACCGACGGCGCCGCGCACGTCACCGACGCCACCAACGCCGCCCGGACGCTGCTCTACGACATCCATGACGGCGGCTGGGACGACGCGCTCTGCCGCCTGCTCGGCGTGCCGGCCTCGATGCTGCCCGAGGTGCGCGACAGCGCCGCCGATTTCGGCACCACGCGCGGCGACCTGTTCGGCCGGCCGCTGCCGATCCTGGGCGTCGCCGGCGACCAGCAGGCGGCGACCGTCGGCCAGGCCTGCTTCCGGCCCGGCATGCTGAAATCGACCTACGGCACCGGCTGCTTCGCGCTGCTGAACACCGGCGAGCGCGCGGTGCCGTCGAACAATCGCCTGCTGACCACCATCGCCTATCAGCTCGACGGCAGGCGCACCTACGCGCTGGAAGGCTCGATCTTCATCGCCGGCGCCGCCGTGCAATGGCTGCGCGACGGCCTGAAGATCATCCGCGCGGCGGGCGAGACCCAGCAGCTCGCCGAGGCCGCCGACGACGACCGGCCGGTCTACCTGGTGCCGGCGTTCACCGGCCTCGGCGCGCCCTGGTGGGACGCCGAATGCCGCGGCGCCATCTTCGGCCTGACGCGCGGCGCCGGACCGGCCGAGTTCGCCCGCGCGGCGCTGGAAAGCGTCGGCTACCAGACGCGCGACCTGCTGGAGGCCATGCGCGGCGACTGGACCGCCGATGACGGCGACACGGTACTGCGGGTCGACGGCGGCATGGTCGCCAGCGACTGGACCATGCAGTTCCTGGCCGACATCATCGGCGCGCCGGTCGACCGGCCGCGGATCACCGAGACCACGGCGCTGGGCGCCGCCTGGCTCGCCGGCCGGCAGGCCGGCGTCTGGCCCGACGCGGACGCCTTCGCGGCCGACTGGGCGCTGGAAACCCGCTTCCGGCCGGCCATGGACCGCGACACCGCCGACCGGAAATACGCCGGCTGGCGGGACGCCGTGCGGCGCACGCTCAGCGGCGGGGCGCTATAGGCACCCCGCCCGCCTCACGTTCGCTCCGCCGCCCGGACCGCCAGCAGGTCGTCCCACAGGGCGGCGAGCGCGGCGTCGACCGACCGGCCGCGCAAGGACGCGACGCCGCCGTCGCTCGCGAGCCGCTCGGCCAGGCGCAGCAGCACCGGGTGCCGGTCGGCATAGCGTCCGACCACGGCACCATCCGGTTTGCGGGTGACGAACCAGAGCACCGGCAGCAGCTCGCAGAACACGGCGATCGGGCTGTCGAGCGGTCCGGTCCGCGTCGGCCAGCGCCGGGCGACGAAGTCGTTGATGTCGGCGAGCCCGGCAATGCCGTCCCAGAGCCAGTCGCGCGCGGCGTAACGCACGTTGCCGACGCTGCTCATGACGATCGCCGACGAACACAGCAGGCATGGCTCCAGCGTGGTCCAGACCGTATGGCCGGGATAGTCGCCCGGCGGCAGTTGCGCCAGCACGTCCATCTCGGCATGCGCGATGAAGGTCGACCGCAACCGACCCGGCGGCGCCGTGGCGTCGGCGATCCGGTTGCGCCCCTCGGCGACGATGGCGCCGGCATCGTCGGTCAGCACCGCGCCGACGCCGATATTGCCGGCGCCATGCGCCACCCAGGCCTGCGCCAGCGCCTGCCGCCAGGGCCGCGCCAGCGCCGACCAGGCATCTTCCGCCGAACGCGCGTCCATCCCTCGGCGCCTCGCGCCACTCAGCCGCCGCGCAGCATGGCGGCGGCGGCCGCCATGGTCTCGTCCGACAGCCAGTCGCCGAACAGCGGATCGGCCTTGTCCTCGACGGCCGCGCGCATCTGCGCCAGGACCGGCCGCCGCAGCTGGTTCTTGATCTTCACGAAGCCGTCGCGCGGCAGGCGCGCCAGCGTGTCGGCCTGCTCCAGGGCCCGGTCCATCAGGCGGTCCGTGGACACCATCTCGTCGAAGACCCCCATCCTGTGCGCCTGTGCCGGCTGGACGGTCTGGCCGAACAGCACCAGGTTCCGGAAATCCGCCGGCGCCAGCTCGGCGCGGCAAACCTCGATGCCGCCCAGCGGATAGGAAACGCCGACGCGCACCTCGGTGACGCCGACCATATAGTCGCCGTCATCGGCGATGCGCTTGTCGGTGCAGAGCACCAGGACCATGCCGCCGGCGATCGCGTGGCCGTTGACGGCGCAGACGACCGGCACGGGCATGCGGTAGACGTTGTAGAAGGCGCGGTTCAGCGCATCGAGCAGCCGGTCCTGATCGGCCGCGTCATATTGCGGCACCCGCTTCAGATCCAGACCGGCACAGAATGCCTTGCCCTCGCCGGTCAGCACCACGGCGCGCACCGCGTCGTCGCCGCCGAGGTCCGCGAAGACCTCGGCGACCGCGTCGGTCGCGTCCAGGTCCAGCGCGTTCGCCGGCGGCCGGCACAGGGTCACGACCGCGATGCCGTCCTGCCGTTCGACTCGTACATTCTCGGACATCGTCCAATCCTCCCTGGCCGAAGTATGGACGAACGGCGACGGCGGGTCGTTGAAAAAGACCGGCGCCAACCGGACGGCGCCGGCGCGAGCCCACATTTCTCACCACCACCATGGTCTGCGCGGTGCCGTGCCGCCGACAGGGCAGGAGCGCTGCGCCGCGCGATGTGGGGCATCGGGCTAGCGGCGCCGCGCGCGCCAGGCCGACCAGGCGAGCGTCGCGGCGATGGCGGCCAGCAGCGCGGCGCTGATCGGACGCGTGACGAACACCGTCAGGTCCATGTCGTTGGCGACCAGGCCGTTGCGCAGGTTGACCTCGATAATCGGCCCCAGCACCAGCCCGATGACGACGGGCGCCATCGGGAAGCCGAAGCGGACCAGGACATAGCCGGCAATGCCGAGCACGGCGATGAGGCCGACCTCGAACGGCGCATGGTGGATGGCATAGCCGCCGGCGGCGCAGAGCACGGCGATGACCGGCAGCAGGATCCGCGGCGGGATGGCCAGGATCTTCGGCAGGACCCGGCGCGCGCCCAGGCCCAGGACCAGCGTCATCAGCGCCGCGACCAGCAGGATCAACAGGATCCGCGCGAACAGGTCGCCGTTCTCGATGATGAAGAACGGCCCCGGATCGATGCCCTGGATCAGCAGCGCCCCGATCAGCACGGCCGTCACCGTGTCGCCCGGGATGCCCAGCGTCAGCAGCGGCACCAGGGCGCCGCCGGTGACGGCGTTGTTGGCCGATTCGGCCGCAATCACCCCGCGCGACGCGGCGGCCTCCTCGCTCTCGGCCGCGGCGCGCCGGCGGCCGGACTGTCCGTAGGCGATCCAGGCCGCGATCGTCGGACCGGTGCCGGGCAGGACGCCGATGCCGGTGCCGATCAGCGCGCTCTTCAGCAGCAGCCGGCCATGGCGCAGCAGCAGTCCCGGCAGGCGCCGCAGCGCATGCCGCCGCTGCGGCGGCAGGACCGCGGCGTCCCGGCCCGCGGCCGCCTGCATCAGCAGCTCGGCGACGGCGAAGAACGCGATCAGCGCCGGGATCAGCGGCACGCCGCCCTGCAGCTCGGGCAGCCCCAACGTGAACCGCGTCGTGCCACCGACCTCGTCGATGCCGACGGTGCCGAGACCCATGCCGAGCGCGGCGCCGACGATGCCCTTCAGCACCGAGCCGCCGGACACGGCGGCGACGCAGATCAGGCCGAACAGGCCGAGCGCGAAATACTCGACGGAGGTGAAGGCCAGGGCGACGTTGGCCAGGTTCGGCGCCGCCACCATCAGCACGCCGATCGAAAACAGCCCGCCGACCACCGACGCGACCACGGCCAGGCTGATCGCCAGATCGGCCTTGCCGGCGCGCGCCAGCCGGTAGCCGTCGAGCGCCGTGGCGGCGTTACCCGGCGCGCCCGGCGTGTTGATCAGGATGGCCGGGATCGAGCCGGCGAAATAGCCGGCCGAGTAGATGCCGAGCAGCAGCGCCATGGCGACATCGAAGCCGACGCCGAAGGTCAGCGGCGTGGCGATGGCGACACCGGTGGTCGCGGTCAGCCCGGGCGACGCGCCGAACACGAAACCCATCAGCACGCCGACCAGGATCCAGCTCAGGATCTTGAGCTGGAACACCGCCGCGGCGCCGGCGGCGACGGTATCGAACGGAATCAGATCCATACCGGCAGCAGCACGGTGAAGCCGTGACGGAACAGCAGGTAGGTGGCGGCCGAGACGGCGGCCGGCAGGAGCAGCAGTTCGAGCCACTTCCGCGCCCCCAGGACCCACATCGCGGCCAGCACGAAGGCCCAGGTGCCGAGCCGGAAGTCGACCATGCGGAAGGTCACGGCATAGACCAGGAACAGCGTGGCGAAGGCGATGCCGCGCCAGGCCAGCAGGCGACCGACGACGTCGCCCAGCAGCGCGCCGCCGGGATTGACCGCCAGCGCGACGCCCCCGACCACCAGCACGGCGGCCAGCACGTAGGGGAAAAACCGCGCCGACAGCGTCGGCTGGCCGGCCAGGATGTCGATCTGCGCGGTGGCCACGGCCAGCCCGAGCCCGGCGGCGGCCGAGACGATTCCGGCGATCCTGTCGGCTTTCATATCGGCGCGATCCGATACCGGGCCGGCCGCCGCGACGGCTATTTCATCAAGCCGATGTCCTTCAACACGACGGCATGCTTGGCGACGTTGGCGTCGATCCGCCGCTGGAACGCGGCGCCGTCCAGGAAGGCCTCGTTCAGGTTGAACTTCCTGTAGAGGTCGCGGGTCGCCTGGGTGTTGGCGACTGCCGAAACCGCCTCGCGCAGCTTGCCGACCACCTCGCCGGGCGCGCCGCTATGCGTCAGCAGCCCGAACCAGACCGCGACGTCGACGTCGAAGCCCTGTTCCCTGAACGTCGGCACGTCGGGCAGATAGGGCACCCGCCGCTCCGCCGCGACCGCCAGCACGCGGAGTTTCCCGGCCTTGGCCAGGCTGGTGTAGTTCGAGGCGCCGACGAAGACGAAGTCGACCTCGCCCGACAGGGTCTTGGTCACGGCGCCCTTGCCGCCGCGGCCGCCGATATGGACCATCTTGACGCCCTGGTCCCTGGCGAAGATCTCCATGTTGATGTGCTGGGTCGCGCCGGGACCGGGCGTCGCGTACTTGACGCGGCCGTCGGCCTCGCGAGCCGCCGCGACGATGTCGTTCACCGACTGAAACGGACTGTCGGCGGCGACCGCCAGGCCGATCGGCACCTCGACCAGTTGCGCGATCGGCACGAAGTCGGCGGTCTTGTAGCCCGGGTCCTTGATCAGCGGCCGGGCGGTCAGCGCGCCGGTCGAGCCCATCAGCAGCGTATAGCCGTCGCGCCTGGCCTTGTTGGCTTCCGCCGTGCCCTTGCCGCCGCCGGCGCCGGGAATGTTCTTGACGATGAAGGGCACGCCCATGCTGTCCTTCAGCCGCTCCGCGATCACGCGGGCGGCACCGTCCAGGGCGTCGCCGGCGCCGAACGGCACGATGATCTCGACCGGTTTTTCCGGATATCCCGCGGCGGCGGACGGTACCGCCGTCACCGTCGCCAGCCCGATCGCGACGGCCATCCCGCCGACCCATGCAGACAATTTCATCATTCGGAGCCTCCCAGACTCAGCCGCTGGTCAGCCGACACCGACCAGATCCCATTGACCCGCAAATCTTACTTATCTATACATGTATATACTAATATGGAGACGATGGTCAATTTGGACTCCCGGATGCCGAACGATGCTCGGCCACTGCCGCTTTACCAGGCCATCAAGAACTACGTCATCGATCACATCGATTCCGGGCAGTGGGCGCCGGGAACGCGCATTCCGTCGGAAGCCGAAATCGTCCGGCACCTGGGCGCGTCGCGGATGACCGTCAACCGGGCGATCCGGGAGCTCTATGCCGAGGGCCGCGTCACCCGCATCCAGGGCGTCGGCACCTTCGTCGCGCCACCACGGCCGCAAACGACGCTGCTGGACATCAGGAGCATCCGCGACGAGATCGCCGGGCGCGGCGGCGACCATGGCTGCCGGGTCATATCCATGGGCGCGGAACGCGCGCCCGAACGCCTGGCCGGCGCGTTGGAGATCGCGGTCGGCGCGCCGGTGTTTCACATCGTCCTGGTGCATGCCGAGAACGGCCGCCCGATTCAGATCGAGGACCGCCACGTCAACGCCGCGGTCGCGCCGGCGTTTTTGGAACAGGATTTCACCCGCGCCACGCCGAGCGACTACCTGCTCGGCTTTCTGCCGGTGACCGAGATCGAGCACACGATCACCTCGCGGCTGCCGAACGACCGGGAACGTGAACTGCTGCGGATCGCGGCGACGGAGCCGTGCCTGGAGCTCGATCGCCGCTCCTGGTCGGGTCGGCGCGTGGTCACCCGCGTCCGGCTGCTGAACCGCGGCGCCGAATACAGCGTCGGCGGCCGGTTCCGGGTCGACGGCGTCACGCACGGTTAGCGAACGGGAAGCGGAAGGAACGACATGCAGCGGATCGATATCGCCTATATCAACGGGCCCGACGTGCGGGAACTGGCGCTGACCGACGCGGAGATCCTGGCCGCGGTCGAGGATGCCGTACGCGCCCAGGGCAACGGCGAAACGGTGATCGAGCCGCGGGTCCACCTGGTGCCGGAATCCTCGGACAAAGGCCACTTCAACGTCCTGCGCGGCTATGTCAAGCCGCTGGGCGTCGCCGGCGTGAAGGTGGTCGGCGACTTCGTCGACAACTACAAGCACGACCTGCCATCGGAGCTGGCGATCCTCAATCTGTTCGACCCGGAAACCGGCATGCCCAGGGCGATCGTCGACGCCAGCGCCATCACCGACATGCGCACCGGCGCCATGACCGCGATCGGCGCCAAGTATCTCGCCCGCAAGAACTGCAAGGTGCTGGGTCACATCGGCGCGCGCGGCACGGCCTATTGGAACGTGCGCCTGCTGAACCACCTGTTCGACTTCGACGAGATCCGGGTCCATTCCCGCCGGCCGGAAAGCCGCGAGGCCTTCGGCCGCCGGTTGCAGGCCGACCTCGGCAAGCCGATCCGCGTCGTCGACAACTGGCGCGACTGCCTGGAGGGCGCCGACATCATGGTCGAGGCCTCGCGCCTGCCCGAGCCGAGCCCGCATTTCCTGACGGCATGGGTCAACAAGGGCGCCTTCGTGGTGCCCTACGGCACCATGAGCGCGGTGGAGTTCTCGCTCACCGATATCATGGACAAGATCGTCGTCGACGACTGGGTTCAGTGCCAGCCGGGCCGGCCGTTCGGCGCGCTGCGCCGGCATGTCGACGAAGGCAAGGTGACGCAGGACAGCCTGCACGCCGAGATGGGCGAGATCGTCGCCGGCCGGAAGCCGAGCCGTGAAAGCGACGACGAGACCAATCTGTTCTGGCATCGCGGCCTCGGCACGACCGATATCGCGCTGGGCTGGGCCATGCTGGCCAAGGCCGAGAAGCTGGGCATCGGCCAGACATTGCGGTTCGCCTGACACCCGGCGCGGGCCGGGTCGACGCCATGCGCCTGGTTGCCTGCGCGCGCATGTACAACGTCACGCCGGCGGCGCGGCGGGCCTGGACGGCGCTGTTCGCCTGGCTGTCCGAGACCTCGGGCGTCGACCTGCGGGTCATCGACCATCCGGCACCGGCGCCGCTGGACCAGCTCTGGCGGCGGCCCGACATGGGCTGTGTCTTCATGTGCGGCTGGCCGTTCAGCCGCGCCGTCCCGCGCCCCCGGCCGATCGCCGCGCCGGTGCCGTCGGCCGGCCGCCATGGCGGCCGACCGGTCTATGCCACCGACCTGATCGTCCGCCGTGACAGCGGCTACCGGCGGCTGGAGGACACCTTCGGCGGCCGCATCGCCTGGACCGTCGACAGCTCGCATTCCGGCTTCAATGCCCCGCGCCACCATCTGCTGGCGTTCCGCACGGCCGGCCGCCCCCGGCTTTACCGCGAGAGCATCGGCCCGCTGGTGACGCCGGCGCGCGCGCTCGCCAGCGTGCTGGACGGCACCGCCGACGTCGCGCCCATGGACAGCTATGCCCTCGACCTGATCCGCCGGCACGAGCCGGACCGCGTCGCCGGCATCGCCGTGATCGCCACCACGTCGACGGCCCCGATCCCGCCGCTGGTCGCCGCCCACGATCTCGACGCCGCCACGGGCGCGAAGCTGCGCGGGGCGCTGCTCGGCGCCGGCGACGATCCCGGCATCGCGCCGGTGCTGGCCGATCTCGCCCTGTCCGGCTTCGCGGCCGTCACCGCCGACGACTATGACCTCGCCGAGTCCTGGGCGCGTGACGCGTTGGCCGCCGGGTATCCGCGTCCCGAATGACGGACAAACGGCACGGCCGATCTGATCCGGCCGCCCGCGAATGAACGACTTGGGGACTGTCCCCATTCCGCTCAGGGGCCGGCTTCCCGGGCCTTGATCTCCGCCGCCATGACCAGCAGGTTGCGGGCCTGCTTCAGGTGCGGCATGTCGAGCATCTTGCCGTCGAGCCCGACCGTGCCGAGGCCGGGATTCCGCTCGAACACGTCGACCACGCGCCGGGCGTGGGCGATCTCCTCGTCCGACGGCGTGAAGGCGCGGTTGATGACCTCGACCTGGGCCGGATGGATGGCGATCTTGCCGACGAAGCCCGCCTTTCGGTCGCGCAGGCAGTCGGCCTCCAGCCCTTCGCCGTCGCGAAAATTGACCCACAGCACGCCGACCGGCTGCACGTCGATCGCGCGGCACGTGGCGAGGCAGAATGAT
>JANQKO010000338.1 GCA_028281075.1 Alphaproteobacteria bacterium
GGCGGCCTGGTCGATTTCGTGCGCGGCGCGCGCATGTCGAAGAACGGCCGGTCGATCCTGGCGCTGCAGTCGACCGCCGGCAACGGCAAGGTCTCGCGCATCGAGCCGCAGCTCGGCGAGGCCGCCGTGGTGAGCTGCTTGCGGGCCGACATCGACTATGTCGTCACCGAGCACGGCGTCGCCCGCTTGCGCGACAAGTCGCTGGACGAGCGGGCCGCGGCCCTGGTGGCGGTCGCCGATCCCCGGTTCCGCAAGCGCCTGACCAGCGACTGGCAGAAGCTGCGAGGCCGGCGGCTGCCGCCGGCGGACTGATCGGCGATGGCGCGGGCCGCCCACCCGTCGAACCAGCCGCGCTACGTCGCGGTCGCGCGCCGGCTGCAGCAGGAGATCGCCGCGGGCACGCATCCCGTCGGCGCCCTGCTGCCGACCGAGACCGAGCTCTGCGAGAGCTTCGGCGTCAGCCGGTTCACGGTGCGCGAGGCGCTGCGCAGCCTGCGCGAGCTCGGCCTGGTCACGCGCCGGCAGGGCTCGGGCACCCAGGTCATCGCGGCCGACAGCCAGAGCACCTTCTCGCAGTCGCTGGCCTCGATCACCGACGTGCTGCAATACGCCCGCGACACCTATCTCGAACTGGACGACGGCGCCCGGACCACCGCCAGGGGCGAGCTCGCGCGGCTGCTGGGCTGCGCCAGCGGGCGGACCTGGCTGCGTTTCAGCGGCCTGCGGCGATCGGGCGTCGACGGCGATCCGATCTGCCTGACGGATGTCTATATCGATCCCGATTTCGGCGGCATCGCGCCGCGCATCGGCACCCAGTCCGGCGCCATCTACGAGCTGATCGAGGAGGATTACGGCATCCGCTTCGCCGAGATCCTGCAGCAGATGTCGGCCGTGGTGCTGAGCGACGGCCAGGCCGAAACGCTCGACGCGGCGCCGGGCTCGCCGGCGCTGCGCATCGTGCGCCGCTATCTGGGCCCGGCCGGCAAGGCGCTGGAGGTCACGGTCAGCATCCACCCGGCCGACCGCTACAGCTATGCCATGCGTATCCGCCGCGACAGCGGTGACGCGGCGGAATAGGACGGGATCGCGCCGACGGTGTCAGAAGACGCCGTCGCGTTTCATGGCGGCGACCGTGTCGGCGTCGTAGCCGAGCCGCCGCAGCACCTCCTCGGTGTGCTGGCCGCGCGCCGGGAGAGCGAAATCCACCCGGCCCGGCTCGTCGCGGAACTTGACCGGGATGCCGATATGCTCCCAGCCGCGGTCGTCCTCCAGGACCATTTCGCGGGCCCGGACCTGGGGGTCGTCGAGGCCCTCGCGCAACGTCTTCACCGGGGCGAAGCAGACGTCCATGCCCTCGAACCAGTCGATCCATTCGGCCTGGGTCCGGGTGCGGAAGGTCTCGTCGAAGAAAGCCTTCACCGGGTCCTGGCCCGGCCCGGGCGGCAGGGCGCAGAGCTCGACCAGGTCCAGGCGGCCGAGCGCGGTCAGCAGGTTGCGCGCGAACTTGATCTCGGCCCCGCCGAGCACGATCCACTTGCCATCGGCCGTCTCGTAGAGGCGGTACATGGCGTTGCCGCCCCAGGAGCGTTCCTCCTTGGGCACCGGCGCCCGCTTCTCGGCCATGGGCGGGCCGTAATTGTTCGGCATGCAGGCCAGCAGCGAATCCATCATGGCGACGTCGATGTAATCGCCCTTGCCGGTCTCCCGCCGGCGCAGCAGCGCCATCAGCACGCCACTCAAGGCAATGGTCGAGGACAGCATGTCGGCGTTGGCGATCGCCGGCAGCCAGGGCTTGTCGTCCTGGCCCAGATTGACGCTGAGGATGCCGGCCACGGCCTCGGTGGCGGCGTCATGCGCCGGCTTCCGCACGTAAGGCCCGGTCTGGCCGAAGGCCGAGATCGAGGCGTAGACGATGTGCGGCGCGCGGGCCGCGACCGCGTCATAGCCGACGCCGAGCCGGTCGACGACGCCGGGCCGGAAGGCCTCGACCATCACGTCGCAGGTCTCGGCCAGGCGCAGCAGGGCCTCGCGGCGGGCCTCCGTCTTCAGGTTCAGGCTGATGCTCTTCTTGCCGCGGTGGGTGTTGGCGAAGAACACGCTGACGCCGTCGCGGGTCAGGCCGATCTCGCGATTCGGCTCGCCGTGCGGCAACGGCTCCAGCTTGATCACCTCTGCGCCGTGATCGGCCATCATCTGCGTCAGCAGCGGGCCCGGCAGGAACAGCGACAGATCGAGAACGCGGATGCCGTCCAGCTTCACGGCCGGGCCCTCCGGCAGGACCGAAAGCGACGATGTGATTCGCATCCGTCGATTTGGAAAAAAAACAACATATAGTATGCTGAACTGATTCGTATCGTAGGTTCTGTATCTTGTTGCATTGGACCGTGCTCTTGGCTTAGTTCTTGCTTAACCATAGACCCCAAAACGGGGGCATGACGGGGAACGTTCCGGACGGGGACACGGGCATCTCAGAATGGATAAGCAGTAATGTCGCGCTCAGGCTTGTTGGACGCCACCATTGCCGAACTGGGGCGGCTGCTGGCGTTGCATCCGGATGAATCCGGAGAGCGTATCTTGAAGCGGCTGCGCGCCGCGCGGGACAACCGATTCGACGATCCGGCCTTTTCCTTCGAGGAAGTGCCGGGCAGTTCATCGTCGCCACCGCCCGGCGAGTAGCGCGGCCGCGGTCAAACGACGTCGCGCCGGCGCAGCTCGGCGATCCGGTCGGCGTCGTAGCCCAGCTCGCCGAGCAGGTCGTCGGTATGCTGTCCGAGCTTCGGCGCCGGCCGGTTCGGTATGTCGTCGCCGACGCGCAGCGGACTGGCCAGCAGGCGCATTTCCGGCTTGTCCGGATGCGGCACGGCCTGAATGCCGTCGCGCTCGGCCAGGAACGGGTTCTCCAGCGCCTGGGCCAGATCGTAGACCGGCGCGCAGGGCACGACGCCGCCCAGGATCTCCATCCAGGCCTCCGTGGGCCGGCGGCCGAGGATGCCGTCCAGCACCTCGGTCAGGTTGTCGCGGTTCTCGGCCCGCTCGGCATAGCCCTTGTAGGCCGGGTCGTCGATCAGCTCGGGATGGCCGATCCGCTCGCAGAGCGTCGCCCAGAACTTCTGCGTCTGGCACATCAGGAAGATCCAGCCGTCGGCCGTGCGGTAGAGCTGTGACGGCACGATATAGGGATGGCCGGAACGCGGCACCCGGCCGGTCATCAGGCCGGAATTGAGGTACCAGGCCGCCGGATAGGTCAACTGGTGGACGGCGACGTCATAGAGGCTGGCGTCGACGTCGCGGCCGGCGCCGGTCGCGCGCGCGGCCAGGATGGCGCTGACCAGGCCGAAGGCGGTGGTCATGCCGGTCATGAAATCGACGATCGACAGGCCGAACCGGGCCGGCGGCGCGTCGGCCTCGCCGGTCAGCGACAGAAAGCCCGCTTCCGCCTGCAACAGGTAGTCGTAGCCGGGCCAGGACCGGCGGCTGCCCTCGCGGCCATAGGCCGAGAGATGGGCGCAGACGATCCTCGGGTTATGGGCCTTCAGGTCGTCGTAGGTCAGGCCGAGCTTTTCCGGCTGGTCGCCGCGCAGGTTGCCCATCAGGCCGTCGGCGGTCGCGACCAGCTTGTGCAGGATCTCGCGCCCGGCCTCGCTCTTCAGATCCAGCGTCAGCGACTTCTTGTTGCGGTTGAAGGCCTGGAAGAACTCGCTGTCGTTCTCGCCCAGGAAGGACGGCCCGACGCCACGGCTCATGTCACCGCCGGTGTTGCGGTTCTCGATCTTGATCACCTCGGCGCCCATGTCGGCGAGGTGGCAGGTACCGTAGGGGCCGGCGCCGTACTGCTCGACGGCGATGATCCGCAGACCGTCAAGCGGCAGCATCAGACGGGGTTCCGCTCGACAAGCTGCTTGGCGATGATGATGCGCTGGATCTCGTTGGTGCCCTCGCCGATGCACATCAGCGGCGCGTCGCGGAAGTAGCGCTCGATGGCGAACTCCTTGGAATAACCGTAGCCGCCATGGATGCGCATGGCCTCCATGCTGTTCTCGACGGCGGCTTCCGAGGCGAACAGCTTGGCCATGCCGGCCTCCATGTCGCAGCGCTCGCCGCGGTCATAGGCGCCGGCGGCCTGCTCGACCAGCAGCCGCGCCGCCTCGCAGCGCGTCGCCATGTCGCCGAGCTTGAGCTGGATCGCCTGGTGCTGGCAGATCGGCTTGCCCATGGTCTTGCGGACCTGCGCATAGGCCACCGAGTCCTTCAGCGCCGCGTTGGCGAGACCGACGCCGCGGGCGGCGACGTTGATGCGGCCGAGCTCCAGGCCGCCGACGGCATGGTGGAAGCCGCGCCCCTCCTCGCCGCCGATCAAGCGGTCGGCCGGCACGCGGTAGTCCTCGAAGATCAGCTCGGCCGAGTCGATGCCCTTGTAGCCGAGCTTCTCCAGCTTGCGGCTGACCCGGAAGCCCGGCCCCTTCTCGGCCAGGAACATGGTCATGCCCTTGTGCCGCGGCTGCACCTCGGTGTCGGTCTTGACCAGCAACGCGAAGCAGGAACCCTCGATGCCGTTCGAGATCCAGGTCTTGGTGCCGTTGATGACGTAATCGTCGCCGTCGCGCACGGCCCTGGTGCGGATCGCCTGCAGGTCGGTGCCGCAGTCCGGCTCGGTCAGCGCCAGACCGCCGCGCATCTCGCCGGTGGCGAAGCGCGGCAGGAAGGCCCGCTTCTGCGCTTCCGTGCCGAAGCGCTGCACGGCCGCCGACATGATCAGGTGCGAGTTGAAGATGCCGGTCAGCGACATCCAGACCTCCGAGATCGTGGTGACGATCTTGGCGTAGGTCGAGGCCGGCAGGCCGAGGCCGCCATATTCCGGATCGATGGTGGCGCCGAACAGGCCGAGCTCCTTCATCTGCGCGACCATCTCGTGCGGGTACTCGTCCTCATGCTCGAGCGCCATGACATGGGGCTTCACGTCGCGTTCGAGCCACTTGGTGATGGCGTCCAGGATCTGCGCCTCTTCGGCCGGATCGAAACCGCCGGCCTGCCCGTCGATGGCGTCGGTGCTCATGTTCGTCCTCCTCGGACCAAGGCGGCGGTGCTCAGCCGCGCGCCTGCTCAATAACGTCGTCGACGCCGTGCCCGCGCTTGGGGATCAGCATCGAGCGCATGTAGCTCATGACCAGCTTGCCGTCCTGCTTGTGCGCCCGGGTCTCGACGCTGACGATGCCCTGCGTCGGCCGCGACCGCGACTCGCGCTTGTCCAGCACTTCCGACTCCGCGTAGAGCGTGTCGCCGACGAAGACCGGCGCCGGCATGACGATGTCCGTCCAGCCGAGATTGGCGATCGCCTTCTGGCTGATGTCCGACACGCTCATGCCGGCGACGATGGACACGGTGAGCGCGCTGTTGACGATGATGCGCCCGAACTCGCTGTGCCGGGCGTATTCGGCGTCGAAGTGCAGCGGATGCTGGTTCAGCGTCAGCAGCGTGAACCAGGTATTGTCGGCTTCCGAGATGGTCCGGCCGGGCCGGTGCTCGTAGATGTCGCCGACCTTGAAGTCCTCGAGATACCGTCCGAAGGATTCCCGATACCGGTTCTCGCCGACCCGCACTGCTTCCGCCACCATGGCGTCACTCTCCTAGTCGATGGTTGCCTAAAGAACGCCGGCCGCCGACGCGATCGACATGATCCGCTGCATGCGCTTGACCACCGGTTCCTCGACCAGCTTGCCGTCGACCACGGGCAGGCCGTCGGGCGCGTTCTCGAAGGCGTCGATGATCTTGCGCGCGTTGGCGATCTCGTCCGCGTCCGGCGTGAAGACCTCGTTGATCACCGGAAGCTGCGTCGGATGGATCGCCGCCTTGCCGGTGAAGCCCAGCGCCTGCACGAGCTCGCATTCACGGCACAGGCCGGCCGTGTCCTCGAGGTCCAGGAACGGCACGTCGATGGCGTCGAGGCCGCTGCGGGCGGCCGCGTGCACGACCCGGCTGCGCGGATAGTGCAGCGAGGTGAAGTCGAGCGCGCAGCCCAGCTCGGCCGACATGTCGATGGCGCCGAACAGCAGCGAGCGGTTGTTGGGGCTGGCCGCCGCGATCTCCTGCGCCGCGTCGAGGCCGGCATTGCTCTCGATGATGATGTGCAGGTTGATGCGCCGCGCCGCGCCGGCGAACAGCTCGTCGACGATGCGCACCTCGTCCGGCGTCGCCACCTTGGGCAGCATCACGCCGTCGGGCGGCGCTTCAAGCTCGATGATGGCCAGGATGTCCTTCAGGCCCTCCTTGCAGCGCGGGCTGTTGATCCGCACCACGCGCTCGATGCCGTCATCGGCGCGCTCGGCGAACAGCGGCAGCGACAGCGCGCGGCCGCGGTCCTTGTCGCGCGGCAGCAGCGCGTCCTCCAGGTCGACGGTCACCATGTCGGGCTGCAGGCCGAGCGCCTTGGCGAAGCGGTCGGGCCGGATTCCCGGCACGAAAATGAAGTTGCGCCGAGGCTGAACCCGCTCTTCCGACATCAGTTGGCTCGCAAAATTTGTCCGGACAAATCTTCGCAAAGCCGTCCGTTACTTGTCAACGTGCTCGGCGCCGGCCCGGTCCATGGGAAACGGCTCGCTGCCGGGCTGGCCGACCAGGGTGTCGAGAAAGGCCGGCCCGTCATGCGCCATCCACAGCGCCGCGGCCGACGGCGCGAAGCCGCAAAGGATGTCGAGGTCGCCCGGCTCGAACGTGTGCCGGGCCTGGGCCGCCAGGATCATCTGGCCGACGAAACGATCGCGCCAGAACATCGGCGCGAACATGGACGAGCCCATGCGCGAGGATTTCAGCACCTGCTTGAAAGTGCCGTGATCGTCGGTGTTGGCCAACAGCAGCGGCTTCCGCTCGCGGGCGACCTGGCCGGGATGGGCATAGTCGATGGGGATGCGCATGCGGTGCTGCTCGGGCGGAAAGTCGACCTCGGCGATGAGCCAGTTCTGCGTTCCGTCCGGCGACGGCATGAAATAGCCGCCAATGAAGTATTGCCGCTCGCCCGGCTTCAGGTCGCCGCGCGCCGAGGCCGCGGCGTCGCCCAGCACCGCGAAGGCGGCGCGGCTCAGATGGCCGATAGCGGTCTCGGGATGATCGGCCCGGCAGCCGGCGGCGACGGCCTCGGCCAGCGCGGCGAACGCGCGGCCGCGCAGGCCGGCGACGTCCCGCGCGCTCATGCCGATGCCTCGGGCGGATTGTTCGCCGCCCAGTGATCGGCGATCTGCTTGCGCGTGGCGATCCAGACGCCGTCGTGGCGCTTCACGTGCTCGATGAACTTCTCCAGATAGCCGATCCGGCCCGGCCGGCCGATGATGCGCAGGTGCAGGCCGAACGACATCATCTTCGGGTCGTCGGCGCCCTCGCGGTAGAGCCAGTCGAAAGTATCGATGGCGTACTGGCACCAGTCGGCCGGCGTCAGCGACGGCGCCGTCCACATCTTCATGTCGTTGGAATCGAGCGCGTAGGGCACGATCAGGATCGGCCTGCCGTCGACATGGTCCCAGAACGGCAGGTCGTCGCTGTAATCGTCCATGTGGTAGCTGAAGCCCTCCTCGATCAGCAGGCGCCGGGTGTTTGGCGTCAGCAGGTAGCGCGAGAGCCAGCCATGCGGCCGCGTGCCGGTCGTCGTCTCGATGCTGGCGACGGCCTTGCGGATGAAGTCGCGCTCGGCGTCCTCGTCCATGTGGAACTGGTGCACCCAGCGCCAGCCGTGGCTGCAGACCTCGTGGCCGCCGGCGACGATGCGCGCCGTGAGCGCCGGCGCCCGCTCCAGGCTGAGCGCCGCGGCCGTGAAGGTCGCCGTGATGCCGTGATCCTCCAGCAGCGTCATCACGCGCGGCGCGCCGGCCCTGATGCCGTACCGGTAATTGCTCTCGTTGCCATAGTTGCGGACCGCCTTCTTCAGCGCGACGCCGAGCTCGTCCACGACCTCGGGTCCCCGGTCGCCGTCGGCGACGGTCATCTCCGAGCCTTCTTCAACGTTGACCACGAACGACATCGCCAGACGCGCGCCGCCGGGCCACCGGTCCGCCTTGGCCATGACGAATTCTCCTCGGAAAGGCTTGAGAAATTTGTCCGGACAAATTGCCATCGCCGGTCGGCACGGTCAAGCGAGCGTCGGATTTGTCCGGACAAATCCATTGACTCGATCGCCAGCCGGCCCGATGATTTGTCCGGACAAATTCCCAGATAACGACAGCGGGGAGTCACATGCGAGTGCCAACGAAATCCATGGTCGCGGCCGTTCTGGGCGCCGGCCTCGCCGCCTCGGCAACGGCCGGCGCGGAGCAGGTCTGGAAGCTGGGCCATATCAACGCCACCGACAGCTCGTACCTGCAGACCGTGAAGACCATGCCGGAACGCATCGCCAAGGCGACCGGCGGCGAGATCCGGATCGAGTTGCACCACAGCCTGGTGAAGGGCTCGGCCCAGCCGGCCGGCCTGCGTGACGGGCGGCTGGAGATCATCGCCGGCGTCAATCCCTGGCTGAGCGGCGAGGCGCCGATCCTGAATATCGGCCACCTGCCCGGCCTGATCGCCGACGAGCAGGAATACAAGCGCGTGCTGGCCGCCGGCCTGCAGGACGAGTTCGCCAAGGTCTGGCTGGAGAAATACAACGGCGTGATGCTGAGCCACGGCGTCTTCGAGCGCCAGGTGATCCTGTCCAACAAGGCGATCCGCACCGCCGCCGACTTCAAGGGCCTGAAGGTGCGCGTCCACAACACCGAAGCCGCGCAGTTGATGAACGCGCTTGGCGCCAAGCCGACCCCGGTCGCCTTCCCGGAGATCGCGCCGGCGCTGCAGCGCGGCGTCGTCGACGCGGTGATGACGTCCACCGGCACCAGCCACGGCTTCGGCTTCTACACGGTGGCGAAGTACATCCACTACTGGGGCATCGGTACCGGTGTCGGCTGGTCCGTCGTCGTCAACAAGGACGCCTGGGCGAAGCTGTCGCCGGACATGCAGGAGAAGGTCCGGGCCGAGTTCCAGGCCATCCAGGACGACCACTACGCCAACCACAAGGCCTATTCCGACCTCATGACGCAACAGCAGGTCGAGAAGGGCATGGAGCTGGTCGTCGCCAGCGATGCCGAAAAGGCCAAGGTGTTCGCGCCGGAAAACGTCAAGGCGGTCTACGACGCCTGGTACGAACTGGCCGAGGACCGCGGCTATGACGGCCGCGCGGTCGTCGAGAAGACCCGGGCGCTGATCAAGTAGCAGACGGCTTTTCCGCTCGCCGCCAACGAGCTCCCCCGCCGGCATCCGCCGGCGGGGGCCGTCGCCTTCGCCCAGGGCCATGACCGCCGATTCTCCACGCTCCACCTTCGTCCGCGCCGTCGACGGGCTGTCGCGGGCGACCGGCTATCTGAGCGCCGGCCTGCTGCTAACCATGCTCGGCATGATCTGCTTCGACGTGTTCATGCGCTACGTGCTGAACGCGCCGACGACCTGGGCGACGGAAATCTCGACCTACGTGCTGGTGGCGATCGCGCTGCTGGGCACCGCCTACACGCAGCGCGTCGACGGCCATATCCGGGTCGAGGTGCTGCTGCTGAACCTGGACGAGACGGCGCGGCGCAGGCTGCTGCTGGTCACCGCCTGGATCGGCCTGGTCTTCCTCGCCTTCGCCGGCTGGCAGGCCGTCGTCATGGTCTGGGAGAACTACGTCAACGGCACGCGGATCTTCTCGCTGCTCTACACGCCGATCTACCTGCCGCAGATCCCGATCGCCCTTGGCCTGTTCGCCTTCGCGCTGGCGCTGCTGGCGGAGATCCGGCGGCTGTCGCCCGACATGGCGGCCTGGCGCGACCCGGCGATGGTCGCCCTGATCGTCGTCCTGGCGGCCGGCCTGTGGCTGATGGGCGCGCGGCCGGCGAAGGCGTTCGGGACCAGTTTCGACTGGGGCTCGCTGTGGATCGCCACCGGCGCCGCCGTTGCCGTGCTGCTGTGGAGCGGCTGGCGGACCTGCCTGACCGTGCTCGGCGTGTTCGTCGCGGCCGCGCTTCTGTTCCACCTGGCGCGCGGCGCCGATATCGGCACGGTGGTCGCCATCCAGGCCGTCGTCACGCTGGGCCTGCTGGCCCTCGGCGTGCCGGTGTCGCTGGCGCTGGGCCTGATCGGCCTGCTGGGCATCTACTTTCTGCTGCCGTCGCCGGCGCCGATCACCATCGCCGAGCGGAGCTGGGACAGCATCAACTCGTTCACGCTGACGGCGGTGCCGATGTTCGTGCTGATGGGCGCGCTGCTGCTGCGCAGCGGCCTCAGCGACCAGGTCTTCGACGCCATGGTGAAGTGGCTCGGCCGCTTTCCCGGCGGCATCGCGCATGCCGGCGTCGGCGCCTGTGGCGTCTTCGCCGCCGTCTCCGGCTCCAGCCTGGCGACGGCCGCGACCATGGGCATGGTCGCCTGCCCGGAAATGCTGAAGCGCGGCTACAGCCCCCGCCTCGCCTACGGCTCGATCGCCGCCGGCGGCACGCTCGGCATTCTCATCCCGCCGTCGGTCGCCATGATCATCTACGGCTCGACCGTCGGCGCGCCGATCGCGACGCTGTTCATCGCCGGCATCGTGCCGGGCGTGCTGCTGGTGCTGGGCTTCATGGCCGTGGTGTTCATCTGGGCCGTGCTGCGCCCGGCCGCGGCACCGCTGAGCGAGCGCTACGACTGGCAAACGAAAACCCGGGCGCTGTTGCAGATCCTGCCGATCACGCTGCTGATCGCCGGCGTGCTGGGCGCGCTCTATGCCGGCATCGCCACGCCGACCGAGGCCGGCGCCATGGGCGCCGCGGCGGCGCTGCTGATCTGCCTCGCCCGCGGCCGCCTGGACGGCCCGACGCTGCTGACCGTGCTGCTGGAGACGGTGAAGGTGACGTCGTTCCTGTTCGTCATCATCATCGGCGCCTCGATCCTGACCTATTCCTTCGACTATCTCCGGCTGCCGACGCTGCTGGTCGAGGCGGTGCGCGACGCCAACCTGTCGCCGTGGATGGTGATGCTGGCGATCTCGCTGCTCTACATCGTGCTAGGCATGTTCATCGATTCGATCTCGATGATGGTGATGACGCTGCCGGTGCTGTTCCCGCTGGTGGTCGCGGTCGGCTTCGATCCGATCTGGTTCGGCGTCGTGCTGGTGATCCTGATGGAGATCGGCCTGATCACGCCGCCGGTCGGCGTCAACCTGTTCGTGCTGCGCGGCCTGTCGGGCGACGTGGCGATGAAGGAGATCGTCTACGGCGTGATCCCCTTCATGCTGCTGATGATGGCCGCCGTGGTGCTGCTCTATGTCGCCCCCGGCCTCGCCACCTGGCTGCCGGCGCAGATGATCACGACGGGCTGAACCGCCCCGCGGACGTGCCACGGCGGCGACGTCACCCGAAAAACGGCTCACCACATCCCCCTTCTTTCGGAATTCCGGGCGGTTGGCGGGCCGGTCTATTCACCACAGAGGCACCGAGGCACGGAGAACAAACGGGGTGATGGCGCTTCGCGCCAACCAACGTCATTTTGTTCTCGGTGTCTTCGTGTCTCTGTGGTGATCTCGCCTTTCCCAGCCGGGTCGCGGCAGCGGCAAGGCAGCGAATGTCACCGCCAAGACGCCAAGGCACCAAGATCACGCCGCCGTTGCCTGTCCCTTGGTGTCTTGGCGCCTTGGCGGTGAATTCATCTCAAAAACGGTTCACCACAAAGACGCAAAGGCACAAAGGACAAACCGGTCGATCGGCGCTGTGCGCCAGCCAACTTCCTTTTGCTTCTTTGCATCTTTGCGGTGAATCTATCCTCCCGGGCGGCACGTGTCCCGGGCGAAGGGCTGGATCACCGGGTCAATCCCGGTGACGACAAGTGAAGGGGGTAGCTGACCAATTGGGTCGGGCTCCCGTAATTGCGGTCATACCGGCGCAGGCCGGTATCCATGGGAATTCGATGGCAGGCGCGGGGCATGCCGGTCATGCCCATGGATGCCGGCCTGCGCCGGCATGACGAGGGTGGGCAGGCGGGCCGGCTCGCTGTCCGGCTCAAACCGGCTCCCGGCCCGCCATCATGCGCAAGGGGTTGTAGGTCAGCACGGTCTCGCCGCGCTGGTTCACCACCTTGTTGAAGGTGCGGACCAGGCCGCGGTTGCCCTTCGAGGTCGGCCG
>JANQKO010000372.1 GCA_028281075.1 Alphaproteobacteria bacterium
TGACCTGGTCATGGCCATGCGGCGACAGCCAGGTCTACCGCGACTATGTCAAGGTGCCGGCCAGCCTGACGGCCTATCCGCGCGCCGAGGCGATCCGGCCGGCGGTCGAGCGCAGCCTGCGCCGGGCCCGGGCAAACATCGCCGCCATCGAGATCGGCGACGACAGCGTCACCGTGACGCTGACCGCCGGCCGCGCCATCGACGAACGCATCACCCGCTATCTCGATCGCGCCGATCTGTTCGACAATGCCCGGGTGATCGCGCGTGGCGCGGACGGCCGGCGGCTCGTGCTCGGCGCCGATATCGACCGCAAGCTGTTCCTGTTCGGCACCGACGCCAATGGCCGCGACCTGCTGACCCGCACCCTCGTCGCCGGCCGCATCTCGCTGCTGATCGGCCTGCTCGCCACCGGTGTCGCGCTGATCATCGGTGTCAGCTACGGCGCCGTCGCCGGCTATCTCGGCGGCCGCGTCGACGACGTGATGATGCGGCTCGTCGACGTGCTCTATGCGCTGCCGTTCATGTTCTTCGTGATCCTGCTGGTGGTGTTCTTCGGCCGCAGCATCGTGCTGATGTTCATCGCCGTCGGCGCCATCGAATGGCTGGACATGGCCCGCATCGTTCGCGGCCAGACCCTGTCGATCAAGCGCCAGGAATACGTGCAGGCGGCGCAGGCGCTGGGCGTCGACACGTTCGGCGTGCTCACCCGCCATGTCGTGCCCAACACGCTCGGCCCCGTGGCCGTGTTCATGACGCTGATGGTGCCGAAGGTGATCCTGCTCGAAAGCTTCCTCAGCTTCCTCGGCCTCGGCGTGCAGGAGCCGATGACGAGCTGGGGCGTGCTGATCGCGGAAGGGTCGCGCAACATCCAGGGTGCCGCCTGGCTGCTGATCTTTCCCTCGGTCTTCCTCGCCGTGACGCTGTTCTGCCTCAACTTCATCGGCGACGGCCTGCGCGACGCGCTCGATCCCAAGGACCGCTGAGGCCGGCATGTCCGACGAAACGCCGGTGCTCGAGATTGCAGGCCTGCATGTCCGCTTCGACACGCCCGACGGCGAGGTGCATGCCGTGCGCGGCGTCGACCTGCGGGTCGAGGCGGGCGAGACCGTGGCCGTGGTCGGCGAGTCCGGCTCCGGCAAGAGCCAGGTCATGATGGCGGTGATGGGCCTGCTGGCGGCGAACGGCCGTGCCGACGGCCGGGTGCGGTATCGCGAGACTGAGCTGCTCGGCCTGCCGCCGCGCGCGCTCAACCGCTATCGCGGCGACAAGATCTCGATGATCTTCCAGGAGCCGATGACCTCGCTCGACCCGCTCTACCGCGTCGAGCGCCAGATCGCCGAGCCGCTGATGCATCACCGCGGCCTGTCGCACGCCGAGGCCCGGCCGCGCGTGCTGGAACTGCTCGAGCTTGTCGGCATCGCCGATGCGGAACATCGCCTGCGCGCCTATCCGCACGAGCTCTCCGGTGGCCAGCGCCAGCGGGTGATGATCGCCATGGCGCTCGCCAACGCGCCCGAGATCCTGATCGCCGACGAGCCGACGACGGCACTCGACGTCACCATCCAGGCGCAGATCCTGGAACTGCTGGCCGACCTGCAGCGCCGCTTCG
>JANQKO010000375.1 GCA_028281075.1 Alphaproteobacteria bacterium
GCGCAGGAGATCCGCGGCCCCGACGGCGGCGTGGTGTCGTTCGAGATCGATCCGTTCCGCAAGCGCTGTCTCCTGGAAGGCCTGGACGATATCGGCCTGACGCTGGAGAAAGCCGGCGAGATCGATTCGTTCGAGGACCGGCAGCGGTCGCGGCAGCCCTGGCTTTATGGCGCGGCGGCCGAATAGTGTTTTGTTGAGTGAGAATATCGTGAGGTAACAATGGCTTCGAACAAGCGTCTGTTGATGCTGCCGGGGGATGGCATCGGGCCGGAAGTGATGCGCGAGGTGCGCCGCGTCATCGAGTGGATGGACAAGCGCCGCGCGGTCAGTTTCGACCTGTCGGAGGATCTGGTCGGCGGGTCGGCGATCGACGCGCACGGCACGCCGCTGACCGACGAGACCATGACGACGGCCATGGAGGCCGACGCCGTCCTGCTGGGCGCGGTCGGCGGGCCGAAATGGGACAACCTGCCGTTCGACCAGAAGCCCGAGCGTGGCCTGTTGCGGCTGCGCAAGGAGATGGACCTCTATGCCAACCTGCGGCCGGCCATGTGCTTCGACGCGCTGGTCGACGCTTCGTCGCTGAAGCCCGAGCTGGTCAGCGGCCTCGACATCATGATCGTGCGCGAGCTGACGGCGGGGGTCTATTTCGGCGAGCCGCGCGGCATCGAGACGCTGCCGAACGGCCAGCGCAAGGGCATCAACACCCAGACCTACACCACCAGCGAGATCCGCCGGGTCTGCCGCGTCGCCTACGAGCTGGCGCAGAAGCGCGACAACCGGGTCTGCTCGGTGGAGAAGGCGAACGTCATGGAATCGGGCGTGCTCTGGCGCGAGGAGGCGCAGTGGGTGCACGACCAGGAATTCGCCGGGGTCGAGCTCGGCCACATGTATGCCGACAACTGCGCCATGCAGCTCGTGCGCGCGCCGAAGCAGTTCGACGTGATCGTCACCGACAACCTGTTCGGCGACATGCTGTCGGACTGCGCCGCCATGCTGACCGGCAGCCTCGGCATGCTGCCCTCGGCCTCGCTCGGCGACACGGACGCCACCGGCCGCCGGCGGGCGCTGTTCGAGCCGGTGCACGGCTCGGCGCCGGACATCGCCGGACAGGACCTCGCCAACCCGATCGCCATGCTGCTGAGCTTCGCCATGGCGCTGCGCTATTCGTTCGATCTGGCCGAGGACGCCGATCTGATCGAAACCGCGGTGCAGAATGTGCTTGCCGGTGGCCTGCGCACCGCCGATATCATGCAACCCGGCAAGGCCAAGGTCTCGACCAACGTCATGGGCGAGGCCCTGGTCGGCGAGCTGAACAAGCTGGCGGCCTGAACGCCGCCAATCGGAGACGGGAACAATGGGTTACAAGGTCGCTGTCGTCGGCGCCACGGGCAACGTGGGCCGCGAAATGCTGAACATCCTGTCGGAACGCGGGTTTCCGGCGGATGAGATCGTGCCGCTCGCCTCGCGGGCGTCGCTCGGCAAGGAGGTCTCGTTCGGCGACCAGACCTTGAAAACCCGGGACCTGGCCCAATACGACTTCACCGGCACCGACATCGCCCTGTTCTCGGCCGGCAGCGCCGTGTCGCGGGAACACGCGCCCAGGGCCGGCGCGCAGGGCGCCGTGGTCATCGACAACGCGTCGCACTTCCGCATGGACCCCGACGTGCCGCTGATCGTGCCGGAAGTGAACGCCGCCGACATCGCCGGCTACACCCGGCGCAACATCATCGCCAATCCGAACTGCTCGACGGCGCAGATGGTGGTGGCCCTGAAGCCGCTGCACGATCACGCGAAGATCCGCCGTGTCGTCGTCGCCACCTACCAGTCGGTCTCGGGCTCGGGCCGCGCGGCCATGGACGAGCTGTTCACCCAGACCAAGGGCGTCTACGTGAACGACGAGCCGACACCGGACAAGCTGCCGCGCCAGATCGCCTTCAACGTGATCCCGCATTGCGATTCTTTCATGGACGACGGCTACACCAAGGAAGAATGGAAGATGGCGGCCGAGACCAAGAAGATCCTCGACCCCGGCATCAGGGTCAGCGCCACCTGCGTGCGCGTACCGGTCTTCGTCGGCCATTCGGAAGCGATCAATCTCGAGTTCGAGAACGAGATCGATGTCGAGACCGCGCGCGAGATCCTGCGCGAGGCGCCGGGCTGCATGGTCGTCGACAGCCCCGAGGAAGAGAGCTACGTCACCCCGATCGACTGCGTCGGCGATTACGCCACCTTCATCAGCCGGATCCGCGTCGATCCGACGATCGAGAACGGCCTCAATATCTGGGTCGTGTCGGACAACCTGCGCAAGGGCGCGGCGCTGAACGCGGTGCAGATCGCCGAGACCCTGACCGCGCGGCACCTGCGGAAAGCGGCCTGAACCTGGACCGTCTCGCGTTACGGAGGCGTCGCCAGGGACCCGGCGCGGGCGGCTGGGCATTCGCGCACCGCCGCCGAGGCCGACCTGGCCGAGGCCTGTTTCTGGGCCTTCATCGCCGCGCTGAACGGCATGCAGGGCGCGCGGGACGCGGTCAGGGAGCTGGCGGACCAGGTCACCACCGAAGACCGGATGGCGGCCGAACGGCGGGCGCTCACCTTCGTGCCGACACGGCCGCAGCCGAAATAGAAACAATTGTCTGGCCGCGCACGCGGCCCGATATCACATCCTTCGAGACGGCCCCTTCGGGACCTCCTCAGGATGAGGTTAGGGCATTGATATCAAAAACAAACCTCACCCTGAGAGCCTGTGAAAGAATCGCACCGCAGCCACCCAGGTTGTCATCCTGGCGAAGGCCAGGATCCACGTTTGTTGTTTTTCAACAGGTT
>JANQKO010000404.1 GCA_028281075.1 Alphaproteobacteria bacterium
ATCGGCCAGGCCCAGCCGGTCCAGCAGCTCGGCCGCCCGGGTCCGGGCCTCGGCCGGCCGCCGCCCGGCGATGCGCTGCGGGATCATCACGTTCTCGACGGCGGAGAATTCCGGCAGCAGGTGATGGAACTGGTAGACGAAACCGATTCCGCGCAGGCGGATCGCCGTACGCTCGGCATCCGGCGCCGTACCGCAGGACCGCCCACCGACCAGGACCTCGCCGGCGTCGGGCTTTTCCAGCAGGCCGGCGGTGTGCAGCAGCGTCGACTTGCCGGCGCCGGACGGGCCGATCAGGGCCAGCAGCTCGCCGGGCCGCAGCCGCAGCGACGCGCCGCGCAGGACTTCCAGCCGGCGGCCGCCTTGCGTGAAGGTGCGGTGGATCTCGCGCAGCTCCAGCGCCGGCTCACTCATAGCGCAAGGCTTCGACGGGATCGAGGCGGGCGGCGCGCCAGGACGGATAGATCGTCGCCAGGAACGACAGGCCGAGGCCCATGAGCACGACGGCCGTCACCTCCATCGGGTCGATCTCGGCCGGCAGGCGCGACAGGAAATAGATCTCGGCGGCGAACAGCTCGGTGCCGGTCAGGCCTTCGAGCCAGCGCCGGATGGCGTCGATGTTGGCGCAGAACGCCACCCCCAGCGCGAAGCCGGCGAGCGTGCCGAAGGTGCCGATCGAGGCGCCGGCCAGGAAGAACACGCGCAGGATCATGCCGCGCGTGGCGCCGATGGTGCGCAGGATGGCGATGGCCTTGCCCTTGTCCTTCACCAGCATGATCATCGACGAGATGATGTTGAACGCGGCGACGACGATGATCAGCGTCAGGATCAGGAACATCACGTTGCGCTCGACCTGCAGTGCGTTGAAGAAATGCGAGTTCGCCGCCTGCCAGTCGGTGATGCGCAGATTGCCGCCGACCGCGTCGGCGACCGCCGCGCGGTAGCGGGCGACGGCATCGGGATCGTCGACGAAGGCCTCGATGCCGGTGACGGCGTCGCCGGTCTTGAAATAGACCTGGGCGGCGGCCAGCGGCATGAAGACGAAGGTGGAGTCGTACTCGAACATGCCGACCTCGAAGGTGCCGACGACCCGGTAGGCCTTCAGCCGCGGCACCGCGCCGAACGGCGTCGACGTGCTCTGGGGCGAGACCAGCGTGATCCGGTCGCCGACGCGCAGCCCCAGCCGGAAGGCCAGCCGGCTGCCGATCAGCACGGCGTCCCGGCCCTGGAAGGCCTCCAGCGAGCCGGAACGGATGTTGTCGGCGATGATCCGCCGCCGTTTCAGGTCCTCGGGGCGCACGCCGCGGATCAGGCCCAGCCGGGCCTGCCCACGGGCCGTCGCCATGACCTGCGCCTCGATGATCGGCAGCGCGTTGACGACGCCGCCGACGGCGCCGATCCGCCGGGTCAGGTCGTCATAGTCCGGCAGGTTGCGGTCGAAGCCGCTGACCACCAGGTGGCCGTTGAGGCCGAGGATGCGGCCCAGCAGCTCACCGCGAAAACCGTTCATCACCGACATGACGATGATCAGCGTGGCGACGCCGAGGCAGATGCCGGCGAGCGAGAAGATCGCGATGACGGAGATGAAGCCTTCCTCGCGCCGCGCCCTCAGATAGCGCGTCGCCAGCATCCATTCGAAGCGGGAGAACATGTCTGCCGGCCCGGCGGTCGGGGGTCAGATCAGCCGTTGCAACGCGGCATCGAGGCCCAGCTCGTCGCGGTCGCCGGATCTGCGGTTCTTCAATTCCACCTTGCCGTCCTTGGCGCCGCGCGGTCCGACGATCACCTGCCAGGGCAGGCCGATCAGGTCCATGGTCGCGAACTTGGCGCCGGCCCGCTCCTCGGTGTCGTCGTACAGTACCTCGACGCCGGCCCCGCCGAGCTTGGCGTAGAGATCGGCACAGATCCCGTCGCAGGCGGCGTCGCCCGGCTTCAAGTTGACCAGGCCGACCTTGAACGGCGCCACCGGCTCGGGCCAGACGATGCCGGCGTCGTCGTGGCTCGCCTCGATGGTGCCGCCGACCAGGCGCGACACGCCGATGCCGTAAGAACCCATCTCGACCGGCACCTCGCCGCCGTCGGCGCCGGTCACCGTGGCGCCCATGGGCTGCGAATACTTGGTGCCGAAATAGAAGATGTGGCCGACCTCGATGCCGCGCGTGGCGATGCGCCTGTCGGCCGGCACCTCGGCCTCGAAACGGGCCGGATCGTGCTTCTCGTCGGTGGCGGCGTAAAGGCTGGTCCAGCGGTCGACGACGGGCTGCAGGTCGTTGTCGTAGTCCGGATCCTCGGCCAGCGCCTCGAAGCCGAGATAATCGGCGTGGCAATAGACCTCGCTCTCGCCGGTCTCGGCCAGGATGATGAACTCGTGGCTCATGTCGCCGCCGATCGGGCCACTGTCGGCCGCCATCGGGATCGCCTTCAGCCCCATGCGCTCGAAGGTTCGCAGGTAGGCGACGAACATCTTGTTGTAGGAATGCCGCGCCCCGGCATAGTCCAGGTCGAACGAATAATTGTCCTTCATCAGGAACTCGCGGCCGCGCATGATGCCGAAGCGCGGCCGCACCTCGTCCCGGAACTTCCACTGGATGTGATAGAGGTTGCGCGGCAGATCGCGATAGCTGCGCACGGAATGGCGGAAGATATCGGTGATCAGTTCCTCGTTGGTCGGACCGTACAGCATGTCGCGTTCGTGCCGGTCCTGGATGCGCAGCATCTCCTTGCCATAGTCGTCGTAGCGCCCGCTCTCGCGCCACAGGTCGGCCGGCTGGATGGTCGGCATCAGCAGCTCCTGGGCGCCGGCGCGGTTCTGCTCCTCGCGCACGATCTGCTCGATCTTCGACAGCACGCGCAGGCCGAGCGGCAGCCAGGAGTAGATGCCGGCCGAGGCCTGGCGGATCATGCCCGCGCGCAGCATCAGGCGATGCGACGCGATCTGCGCCTCGGCGGGCGTTTGTTTCAGGACCGGCAGGAAGTATTGCGACAGCCGCATGGGATCTGATCTCTGCGGGGACGGGACGGACACGCGGGCGCGTCCGAAGGACGGACCCTATTTAGGCAAAGCGGCGATCGATGGCAATGCCGGCGCGCCGTGGCCGGCGTTCGCGGACCGGTTGGCCCGGCTCAGCCCGGCAGAATGTCGCGGCAGGCGACGGCAAGCTGCGCGATGTCCGGATCGGCCAGCAGCCGGCCGTTGTAGTAGACCTGACTGGTCGTCAGGTCGACGACGACATGGCCGATATTCACCTCGGCCTCGCGCAGACGCCGCGGGCCGCCGTCTTCCAGGAAGGCGCCGAGCGGCACATCCAGGCCGATATAGACCTGGTCCGGCGCGGTGATCGATCCAAAGGTATCGAGATCGGCCGGCGCGACGGCCCGTCCCCGCACATCGACGCCCGGCCGGTAGGCCACGTCCTCGGCCGGCACATGCCTGGTCAGCCAGCGGCAGTCCCGTTCGCTGATCTGCACCGTGATGCCGCCACCGGCCACCGACGCATGGCTCAGCATCAGGAACAGCAGCAAATTTCGGACCCACCCAAGCATGATGCCAACATAACCCGCGTTGCGTTAAATCTCCGCAAACTCGGGCGCCGGTTCTGGCCCGAAAAAAAGAGGCGTGCCGGAGACCGGCACGGCTGAAGTTTGGGAGGAAACGCCATCAAGCGTATCTACGAAGCATCACTGCCTGTAGACGAGATCAAAGATGTATGTTGCGCTGCAAAAACGCAAGTGGAAATTAACCGCTTGCCAAAAATTATCACACCAGCACGTAAGAATTCTCGAATATGATCATTATATGGGCAAGTTGCTCATATTTTATTCAGAAATGCAGAATTTGAAACAATTTTCGCGGCAATCTGTCGCGGTAAATTCTAGTTTTCTGCCGCGAAAACAGGCAGGCGAAGGACGAAATGCCCAATATTTCGCAACTGCAACATAGCGGTCCGGCGACCGGTTCTCAGCCGCTGATGTAGTCGCGAAATCCGAACAGGTCGTGTGTCATCACATAGTAGTAGGCGCCCCAGAGTAAAAGGGCGATGACCGTGGTGATGGCGAGTTTCAGCCATAGCCGCGGCCGGATCGGCGCGCTTTCGGCCAGGCCGGCCTCGACCTCCTCGCCGGCCTCGTGCGGCGAGCGGGCGCCGAACGGCAGGACCATGAACAGCACCAGCCACCAGATGATGCCGAAGACCATGAGACCGGTGAAGATGCTCATCGCGTTGCCTCGAGGTCCGTGCGGCCCGCCCGATCGCCGGTCAGACCTGCTCCAGCTCGACCAGGGTGCCGCAGAAGTCCTTGGGATGCAGGAACAGCACCGGCTTGCCGTGCGCGCCCGGACGCGGCTCGCCATCCCCCAGCACCCGCGCGCCCTCGGCCCGCAGCCGGTCGCGCGCCGCCAGGATGTCCTCGACCTCGTAGCAGACGTGATGCATGCCGCCCGAGGGATTGCGCTCCAGGAAGGACGCGATGGGCGATGCTTCGCCCAGCGGATGCAGCAGCTCGATCTTGGTGTTGCCCAGCTCGACGAACACCGTGGTCACCCCGTGATCCGGCAGCGGCACCGGCTCGGAGACCCGGGCGCCGAGGGTCTGCCGATAGACGCTCGCCGCCGCGTCGAGATCGGGCACGACAATGGCGACATGGTTCAGGTTGCCGATCATGGACTTCTCCTCTGCTGTCGGCGCCGTCCTATTCCGCCGCCGCGCCGACGCGCACGACCCGAACCTCGACCACGGGCCGCTTGCCGAAGGTCAGCTTCAGCAGCCGCCGGACCGCCAGCCGGGCCGCCTCGCCCATGCGGGCGTCGTCGCGCCGGGCGCCCGGCGACAGCGGCCGCAGCGCCTCGCCGATGGCGTCCCGGATCGAGGCCTCGACATCCGGCTCCACGTCGTCGACCGGAATGCCCTGCAGCACCAGTGCCGGTTCGGCCAGCAGCCGTCCCGACGGGTCGGCGATCAGGGTCACGACGGCTCCGCCGTTATACATCAACCGGCGCCGCGCGCGCAGGGCCTCGCCCTGGTCGGGCGCGATCACCTGGCCGTCGATCAGCCAGCGTCCGGCCTGGACCTCGCCGACGATTTCGGGCACGCCCGGACCGAGACGGATGACCTGGCCGTTTTCCGGCGCGATCGCCCGCGGCACCTGCAGCGACCGGGCCATGGCCGCGTGCGCGATCAAATGCCGCATTTCGCCATGCACCGGCACGGCGAGGCCGGGCCGGGCCCATTGATACATGCGCGACAGCTCGTCCCGGTTCGGATGGCCGGAGACATGCACCACCGAATCCCGCTCGGTGACGACCTCGATGCCGGCCAGCGCCAGCCGGTCGTGCAGCCGGCCGATCGGCCGTTCATTGCCGGGAATGATCTTCGAGGAGAACACCACCGTGTCGCCGGCATCGAGCACGACGTGCGGATGATCGCCGGCGGCGATCCGGGACATGGCCGCGCGCGGCTCGCCCTGACAGCCGGTGCAGAGATAGAGCACCTTGTCGGCGGGCAGGTAGCCACCCTCGTCCTCGTTCAGCAGCGGCCCGGCAAAGCCGAAATGGCCGGTCTCGCGGGCGGCCGCGATCATGCGCCACAGCGAGCGGCCGACGATGGCGATCTCGCGCCCGTTCGCCCGCGCCACCTCGGCCACGGTCTCGATCCGGGCCACGTTCGAGGCGAAGGTGGTGACGGCGATGCGGCCCCGGCGCTCGGCGACGATCCGCATCAGGTTCTCGCGCACCGTCGCTTCCGAGCCGGACTCGCCGGGATTGAACACATTGGTCGAATCGCAGACCAGCGCCAGCACGCCCTCGTCGCCCAGTTGGCGCAGCGCCGCCTCGTCCGTGGTCGGCCCCAGCAGGGGCGTGGGGTCGAGCTTCCAGTCGCCGGTATGCAGCACGACGCCGGCCGGCGTGCGGATGGCCAGCGCGTTCGGCTCGGGGATCGAGTGAGTGATCGAGATCAGGTCGATGACGAACGGCCCCAGCGCGATACGGCCGCCGAGCGGCACCTCGTGCAGCGGCACCTCGTCGATAAGCCCGGCCTCCGTCAGCTTGCCGCGCAGCACGGCGGCGGCGAACGGCGTGGCGTAGACCGGCTGCCGCAGCCGGTCCCAGAGATGCGGCACCGCGCCAAGATGATCCTCGTGCGCGTGCGTGATGACGATGCCCAGCAGGTCGTCGCGGCGTTCGGCGATGAAGGTGGGATCGGGCGTGACGATGTCGATGCCGGGCATGGTTTCGTCGGCAAAGGTGATGCCGAGATCGACCATCAGCCACTTGCCGTCATAGCCGTAGAGATTCAGGTTCATGCCGATCTCGCCGGCCCCGCCCAGCGGCAGGAAGACCAGCTCGTCGCGGCGCCACCCGTCACGCACCGTTCGATCCACGCGGGTCAGGCTCCGGCCGCCTGGCTGCGCCGGTGGATTTCCAGCAGGCCCTTGATCGTCAGGTCGGGGTCGACGTGATCGATCGCCGAGGTCGCGTCCGAGAACAGCGGCACCAGGCCGCCCGTCGCGACCACGGTCATCGGCGCGCCGTATTCGGCCTTGATGCGGCCGACGACGCCCTCGATCAAGCCGACATAGCCCCAGTAGACGCCCGACTGCATGGCCGCGACGGTGCCCTTGCCGATCACCTGGGCCGGCCGCTCGATGGCGACGATCGGCAGGCTGGCCGCCGCCATGTGCAGGGCCTCCAGGCTGAGGTTCATGCCGGGCGCGATGACACCGCCCTCGAAGTCGCCGGCGGCCGAGACGATATCGAAGGTGGTCGCCGTGCCCGAATCCAGCACGATCAGCGGCCCGCCATAGGTCACGTGCGCGGCGATGGCGTTGACCAGACGGTCGGCGCCGGCCTCGGCCGGGCGGTCGATCCTGATCCCGATGCCCAGCTCGGCGTTCTCGCCGACCACCAGCGGCTCGCAATGGAAGTATTTGCGGCAGAGCGTGCGCAGGTCGGCGAGCGCCCGCGGCACCACCGAGGAGATCACCACCTCGTCGATATCGGCGGGCTGAAAGCCCTCCAGCGCCATGAGCTGGCTCAGCCAGACGGCATATTCGTCGGCCGTGCGCGGAGCCTTGGTGGCGGCCCGCCACTGGGCCTTGACGGTCCCGGAATCCGCCACGGCGAAGACCAGATTGGTGTTCCCGACATCGATGGCCAACAGCATGACGGCAATCCTCAACCGGCCGGGAAATACACGTCGCCGGCGGTGATCGCGCGAGCATGACCGGTTTCGTCCCGCAGCACCAGGGCGCCATCGGCGTCGAGGGTCTGAAAATGCCCATCGATCACCTTGTCGGCCAGCCGGACCGTTATCGGCTCGCCGATGCCGATCGCGTCGCGGATCCAGGCGGCGCGGACCGGCTCGAAGCCCTCGGCCTCCCAGCGTCGCATCCAGTCGAGGAAAGCCAGCGCCAGCGGCGCGAGCACGGCCTCGGCATCGACCGTCGTGGCGCCGGCCGCGCGCAGCGACATCGACGGCCAATCGGTGCCCTCCGGGTGGCTGACGACATTCACCCCGATGCCGGCGATCAGCCAGGACAGCTTTCCGGCATGCGCGGGGTCCGCCGCCGACTCCAGGAGAATGCCGCAAACCTTGCCGCCGTTCAGCAGAACGTCGTTCGGCCATTTCTGCCGCACGTCGGCGGCCGGCAACACCGCCCGTATGGCATCGGCCACGGCCAGCGCGGCGACGAAAGAGAGCTGGGCGGCCTCGACCGCCGGCTGCGTCGGCCGCAGCAGCAACGAGAAATAGAGATTGCCTTCGGGCGAGGCGAACGAACGGCCCCGACGGCCCCGGCCCGCGGCCTGCCGGCGGGCCACGATCAG
>JANQKO010000433.1 GCA_028281075.1 Alphaproteobacteria bacterium
GTCGATCGCCTGCGGCTCTATGTCTTGGGATGGAAAGCCTACTATCGGCTGGCGCAAACACCGGGGGTCTTCAAAGACCTGGACCAGTGGATACGCCACCGGCTGCGGGCCATCCAGCTCAAGCAGTGGAAGCGCGGCAAGACCATCTACAGGGGACTCATGGCGTTGGGGGCGCACCCCAACGTGGCGCGACGGGTGGCGGCGAACAGCCGTCGCTGGTGGCGCAACAGCGGCAAGCTTCTCAACGCCGTGCTGACCCTGGACTGGTCCGACAAGCTGGGAGTACCCCGTCTCGCCTGACCTCAACTCCTCGAACCGCCCGGTGCGGACCCGCATGCCGGGTGGTGTGGCAGGGGTGCGATCCAATAGGATCGCCCCCTATGCCGATTGCGGCAATCCAAGCCGGGCGGCGTTAGGCTGAGGCCCATGCTGCCGACATTCGCGACGGAAAGACTGCTCGTTCGTCCGCGCACGATCGTGGACCTCGAGGCTTGCCTCGCCATGGACCGCGATCCGCTGGTCACGCGCTACGTGCCGGGGCCGTGGGCCGATCCGGAACGCCACCGGGCCTTCGTGCTGGACCGCATGCGGACCGTCTATCCCGACGGCTTCGGCTATTGGTCGGTCGTCGGCGACAACGGCGCCGGCGCGTTCCTCGGCTGGGTCCTGCTGCTGCCGTATGGCGCGGTGACCGACGAGGTGGAGATCGGCTGGCGGTTCGTCCGGCGAAGCTGGGGCCAGGGCTACGCCACCGAGGCCGCGGCGCCGGTCCTGGATCACGCCTTCCGCACGGTCGGCCTGGACACGGTCGTCGCCGACATCGATCCCGCCAACACCGCCTCGATCCGGGTCGCCGGGAAGCTGGGCCTCGAATGGGTCGAGGACCGCGAGATCGGCGGCGAACGAGTCACGTCCTACCAGATCCGTGTCGAGGAACGGCGATGATCGATCAGACGGCGCCGCACAGCCGGCTTCCGGCCGCCGGCGGACCGTCGTCGAAAGCGGCGTTGTTCTTCTTCGCCTTCCTGCCGCCGGAAAACGGCCACGTGTCGCTGCAACTCCTGATCCTGGGCGTGCTGTTCGTGGTCATGGGCCTGCTCGGCACCATCGTCGTGGCGGTCGCCGGCGGCGTCGGCGGCATCTACTGCGCGCTCGGCATCCGCCTGGCGCTGCAGGAGAAGTGAGTGTCCGTTTGAAAATGCCGTTGCCGGCCCGCTCCCCCACCCGGCCACCCAATTCAGGATACGCTCGTTGGGTGGCCGGGGGGGGGAGCGGGCCGGTGTCGCCGAGAAAATGGGCTGACAGGCCCATTTTCAAACAGACGCTTAGGCTTTCGCGCTCGGCCGGGCCGAGACCGCCTCGTGCCAGCGCCGCAGGTCGCCACAGCTCTCCGGGATCGTGACCTTGATCCAGCCGGCGAAGTCGATGGCGACCATGGCCGAGATGTCGGCAATGGTGTAGCGCGGCCCGGCGACGAACTCGCTGTCGGCGAGCCGCGCGTTCAGGTCGTCCATGAACCAGCCGAAACGTTCGCGCCCGCGCGCCGCCAGTTCGGGGATCTGCGCCATCTTGCGCGGTCCCGGCATGGCGCGCTCGGCGAAGGCCGGCGTCGCGTTGCGGAAGGCCTCGGCCACGGCCATCAGGCCGTCGAGCTCGACGCGCCGCTGCCACATCTCGACGATGGCCCGGTCCCTGGCGTCCACGCCCAGCAGCGGCGGCTCGGGATGCAGCTCCTCCAGGTAGCGGCAGATCGCCGTGATCTCGCAGAGTGGCGTGCCGTCGTCGAGCACCAGTACCGGCACGACGCATTTCGGGTTCAGTTCGCGGAACCAGTCCGCGAACTGCTCGCCGTTGCGCAGGTCGACCTGCTGGGTCGGGATCTCGAGGCCCTTCTCGGCCATGAAGACGCGTACCCGGCGCGGGCTGGGTGCGATGCTGCAGTCGTAGAATTTCATGCGGTCGTCTCTCCTGTCCGCCATGCGGGACACGCGGCGCGTCAGGGCTTAGGCGTAGGGCGGCTTGTGCAGGCCGTCGGGCGAGGTAGTGAAGATCTCGACGCCGTCGGCGGTCACGCCCACCGAGTGCTCGAACTGGGCCGACAGCGACTTGTCCTTGGTGACGGCGGTCCAGCCGTCGTTCAGGATCTTCACCTGCCACTTGCCGACATTGATCATCGGCTCGACCGTGAAGAACATGCCTTCCTTCAGCTCCAGCCCGCTGTCGGGCTCGCCGTAGTGCAGCACGTTCGGCGCGTCGTGGAACACGCGGCCCAGGCCGTGGCCGCAGAAATCGCGGACCACGGAATAGCGATGGCTTTCGGCGAACTGCTGGATCGCGTGGCCGACATCGCCCAGCTTGGCGCCGGGCCGGATCTGCGCGATGCCCAGCATCATGGCCTCGTAGGTGACGTCGATCAGCCGCCGGGCCAGCAGCTTGACGTCGCCGACCGGGAACATCCGGCTGGTGTCGCCGTGCCAGCCGTCGACGATCAC
>JANQKO010000442.1 GCA_028281075.1 Alphaproteobacteria bacterium
CGCCGACCGGCCGGCCGGTGATCAGCATGTCGAGCGCGCGCCCCTGGCCGATCAGACGCGGCAGCATCACCGTCGTGCCATCGCTCATGGGCACGCCCCAGCGCCGCGAGAACACGCCGAACACAGCGTTCTCCTCGGCGATGCGGATATCGCAGCGCAGCGCCAGGCCCAGCCCGCCGGCGACCGCGTGGCCGGCGACGGCCGCGATCACCGGCTTCGACAGCAGCGCCCCGTTCGGGCCGTTCTCGCCGGCCCAGGGCTCGTAGGTCGCGCCTTCCTGCGCCATCTCCTTCAGGTCGGCGCCGGCGCAGAAACAGCCGCCCGCGCCCACCAGCACGGCTACGCGGGCCGCGTCATCCGCATCGAAATCGTTCAGCGCCCCGGTCAGCGCCCGCGCCGTCGCGTTGTCCAGCGCGTTGCGCACCTCGGGCCGGTTGATCACCAACACCGTCACCGGCCCGCGCCGCTCCACCAAAAGCGTGTCCTGCAAACTCTGTTCCTTCCGATAGCGGATGCCCGTCTGTCCCATCATCGCAGGCCGCGCTACGATCCGCGACCAACTTTGCGCCACAGCCCCGGGAGAACACCGTCATGAGCCTCGCCGCCAGCGGCCGCCACGGCAGCAACCGCCCGTCCTCGATGTTCTTCTGGCCGACGCCCGACCGCCCGGTCATCGAGCGCGGCGAGGGTATCTATGTCTGGGACCAGAGCGGCCGGCGCTACATCGATGCCTGCGCCGGCCCGCAGACGGCCAATATCGGCCATGGCAACATGCGGGTGCGCGAGGCCATGGCCGAGCAGGCGGCCAAGATCAGCTTCGCCTTCCGCTCGCACTTCATGAACGAGCCGGCCGAGGAGCTGGCGCACGAGCTCGCCGCCGTCGCGCCCGACGGTCTCGACATGGCGTTCTTCTGCTCCGGCGGCTCGGAAGCGGTCGAGGCCGCGGTCAAGCTCGCCCGGCAGCACGCGCTGGCGACCGGTGACGGCACCCGCTACAAGATCGTCTCGCGCATGCCGTCCTATCACGGCGCCACGCTGGGCGCGCTGGCGCTGACCGGCGATCCGCAGATGGCCGGCCCGTTCGCGCCGATGATGCCGATCATGCCGAAGATCCCGACGCCCTACTGCGCCTACCGGCCCGCGGGCCAGAGCCTGGAGGAATCGGCGATCGCCTACGCCGACGAGCTGGAGGCGGAGATCACGGCCCAGGGACCCGACACCGTGCTGGCCTTCATCATGGAGCCGGTCGGCGGCGCCTCGACCGGCGCGCTGACGGCGCCCGATATCTACTATACGCGCGTGCGCGAGATCTGCGACCGGCATGGCGTGCTGCTGATCTTCGACGAGGTGATGAGCGGCGCCGGCCGCACCGGCAGGTATCTCGCCGCCGAGCATTTCGGCGTCACGCCCGACATCGCCGTGCTGGCCAAGGGCCTGGCCGCCGGCTACGTGCCGCTGGGCGCGATCCTGGCCTCGCGGCGCATGGTCGAGACCATCCAGGCCGCCGGCGGCTTCGCGCACGGCCATACCTATTCGGCCGGCCCGCTCGCCTGCGCCATCGGCCGCGCCGTGCTGGCCGAGCATCTCGACAACGACCTGATGGGCAACGCCGCGCGCATGGGCGCGATCCTGAAATCGCGCCTGGAAGGCCTGCTGGACGAGTTCGAGTTCATCGGCGAGGTCCGCGGCAAGGGCCTGCTGCTGGGCTTCGACGTCATCGCCGACCGAGCGACCGGCCGGCCGCTGCCGCCGGACCTCGACGCCTATCTGCGGCTGGCGCAGGAAGCTTATGACCGCGGCCTGGTGATCTACAGCCGCCGGGTGCTGAACGGCCGGCGCGGCGACAACTTCCTGATCTCGCCGCCGCTGATCGTCACCGAGGCGCAGATCGACGAGATCATGGACCTGCTGACCGAAAGCCTGCGCGCCTTCGCGCCCGAGGCACGCGCCGCGATCGCCCAGGGCTGAACGCCGGGTGCGTATTCGGCTCGTTCGTCCGCGCCGGTTGAGTCATAATCGTTCCCGTAACATGGGATCCACGACACGTCGTTCAACCCGCATGGAGGACCCTTAACCCGTCCACGTGGACATACCCTTGGCAATTGATCAGAGGAGGCCTACGACATGCATCGCGTACAGCTTCATCAGTTCATCGATTTCGCCAAACCGTCCGACCGCCCCACCAGGGCGCCCGGCGGCATGGACCGCCGATCGTTCCTGGCCGCCGCGACCACCGTCGCCGCGACCACGGCCATGTCGTCGACGGCCTTCGCGCGCAACTTCGGGCCGGACGCCGAGCCCGTGCGCTATCCCGAGCCCGACGTCGTCGTGCTCGACCCGCGCTTCAAGTACAAGCTCGGCAACACGCCGATCATGCGGCTGCACCGCGGCACGCTCTGGGCCGAGGGGCCGGCCTGGAACGGGGTCGGCCGCTACCTGCTCTGGAGCGACATTCCCAATAACGAGCAGCTTCGCTGGCTGGAGGAGGACGGCCATGTCGGCCGCCGCTTCCGCTTCCCGTCCGGCAACAGCAACGGCAACACCTTCGACTTCCAGGGCCGCCAGATCGCCTGCGAGCACGGCAACCGGCGCGTGGTGCGTTACGAATACGACGGCTCGCGGACCGTGCTGGCGGATTCCTATAACGGCGGCGAGCTGAACGCCCCGAACGACGCCGTCGTGCATCCCGAGGACGGCGCGATCTGGTTCACCGATCCGGGCTACGGCAGCCTGATGAACTACGAGGGCAACCGGGCCGATACCGGCAGCCCGCAGCCGTTCCAGAAGGAGGCGATCTATCGCATCGACGCCGACAGCGGCAAGATGGCGAAGGTGGCCGACGAGCCGCACAAGCCGAACGGGCTCTGCTTCTCCCACGACTACAAGAAGCTCTATGTCGCCGACACCGGCGCGTCACATTACAGCGACGCCAGGAAGATCATCTGGCAGTACGACATCGACGGCCAGCGCCTGATCAACGCGCGCCCGTTCGCCGACATGGAGATGGACGGCAGGGCCGGCTTCGCCGACGGCATCCGGGCCGACGAGGACGGCAACGTCTGGGCCAGCGCCGGCTGGGTCGGCGACGGCTATGACGGCGTGCATGTCTTCGCACCCGACGGCGACCGCATCGGCCATATCCGCCTGCCGGAGATCTGCTCCAACGTCTGCTTCGGCGGCAGCAAGCGCAACCGCCTGTTCATGACCGGCAGCCAGTCGCTCTACGCGGTGTTCGTGGAGACGCGCGGGGCGCATATCTCGTAAGGCGCCCTCACCCTCCCACGAGCTGACGCTCGCGGGCCCCTCCCTCCCCCGTAAACGGGAGAGGGGCAACAAACCGAAGCAATTGTGGCCCCCTCTCCCGTTTACGGGAGAGGGAGGGGGTGAGGGCTGCTGACTCGCGGCCTCGTTCAAGCCGTCAAATCACCCCTTCCCCCTTCAACCCCTCGATCTCCGCCGCGCTCAATCCCAGCAGCCCGCCATAGACCGCCGCGTTCGCATCCCCCAGCGGCGGCCCCAGATGATCGACGCGGCCCGGCGTCGCCGACAGCCGTGGCACCACCGACGGCACCGTCACCTCGCCGATCCCGTCGGCCATCATCCGCACCAGGTTCTCGCGCGCGGCGAATTGCGGATCTTCGAAGATATCGGCAACGGTGTTCAGCGGCCCGCACGGTACCTCGCCGGCCGTGCAGGCCCGCAGGACCTCGTCCTTGCTCAGACCGGCGGCCCAGGCCGCGACCAGCCCGTCGACCTCGGGCCGCGCCGCCAGCCGGGCCTGCACCTTGCCCAGGCGGTCGTCGGCCGCCAGCTCCGGCCGGCCCATCACGGCGGCAAGGCGCGCGAACATCTTGTCGTTGGTGCAGGCGATCGCCACCCAGGCGCCATCCCTGGTCTGGTAATGGCTGTGCGGACAGACATTGACCGTCGCCGGCCCCATGCGCTCGCGCACCGTGCCGTCGCGGCCATAGGCCGGCACCATCTCGTCCAGCACCCGGAACACCGATTCATAGAGCCCGATGTCGATATACTGCCCCTGGCCCGTCCGCTCGGCCACGCGTAGCGCCATCAGGACACCAAGCGCGCCATACATGCCCGACATGTAGTCGGCGAGCGTGCTGGAGCCCGGCACCACCGGCGGCCCGTCCGGCATGCCGGCCAGGATGCCGAGCCCGCCGAAGGCCTGGGCGATGCGCGCGAAGCCCGGCCGTTCGGCGTTCGGACCGGTCTGGCCGAAGCCGGTGACGCGCAGCATCACCAGGCGCGGATTGATCGCTTGCAACGTCTCCCAGCCCAGCCCCCACTTCTCCAGCGTGCCGACCCGGAAATTCTCGCAGACGACGTCGCTCTGGGCGACCAGGCGCTTGAACAGATCGGCGCCCTTGGCGCTGCGCAGGTCGAGGGTAACGGCGCGCTTGTTGCGCGATTCCGACAGCCAGACCAGCGTGTCGCCACGGCCGGTCGAGCTGGTCACGCGTTCGGTCGGCGTGCCGAAGACACGGGCCGGATCGCCGACGCCGGGTTGCTCGATCTTGATCACCTCGGCGCCGAACTCGGCCAGGATGGTGGCGCAATAGGGCGCGGCGATGAAGGTGGCGATGTCGAGCACGCGCACGCCGTCGAGCGGGCGCGCGCTGTTGCCGGCCTCCGTCATCCGGCCCGGGCCTCGATCTGCGCCTGTCGCCGCAGCGTCAGCCGGGCCCGGTCGACGATCGGGATGTCGATCATCTTGCCATCGACCGTGGCCGAGCCCCGGCCGGCCGCCGCCGCCTCGTCCGCCGCGGCGATCACGCGCCGGGCATGGTCCACGTCGTCGGCCGACGGCGCGTATTCCTCGTTCAGGACCGGCACCTGCGCCGGGTGGATGCAGAAGGCGCCCTCGAAGCCCAGGTTCCGGCCGCGCCGCACCATGGCCCGGAATTCGTCCAGGTCGGCATAACCGACCAGCGAGCCGACGAAGCCGAGCGGCAGGATGCCCGCCGCGCGGGCCGCGATCGCCGTCGCGACGGTGGCCTGGAACAGGCCATCGGGCTCGGGCGCCATGCCGGCCGAGTTGGCGAAGTCTTCCGCGCCCAGGATCATGCCGACGACGCGGGCATGCGCGCCGGC
>JANQKO010000457.1 GCA_028281075.1 Alphaproteobacteria bacterium
GCGCAGCGTCTAGGCCAACACCTACTACCTGCGCCCGAAAAGTTGGCGGATACTATGAATCAGCTATCCGGCCGTCAACAAAAAAGAAACCAGATTCCGGTCGAAATTATAGACGTTTACCAAGCGATCGGAAGACACCGCTCCAATCGCGCGGCACGCAAGATAATTTCAACAACCAGCACCCTTCGTAACCATTCCAACAACGGCGCCGCCGCCGGGCCGGTGCCGCAGGAACGCGGCGCCGGCCGGCGGCGGGATATCAGTCGCCCGCGGCGGCCTCCGGCTCGGCCACCTCGGAATCGTCCGGCAGCGCCTTGGCCTGCGATGCCTGGATCTCCTCGTCGCGGTCGTGCGCCACCTGACGCATCTCGTTCAGCATGGCGCCGGTGCCGGCCGGGATCAGCCGTCCGACGATCACGTTTTCCTTCAGCCCCACCAGGTTATCGGCCTTGCCGACAACCGAGGCCTCGGTCAGGACCCGCGTGGTCTCCTGGAACGACGCCGCCGAGATGAACGAGCGGGTCTGCAGCGAGGCCTTGGTGATGCCGAGCAGCACCGGACTGGCCGTGGCCGGCTTCCGGCCTTCGGCCACGACCTTCTCGTTGACCTCCTCGAACTCCAGCTTGTCAACCTGCTCGCCGGTCAGGAAGGTGGTCTCGCCGCCGTCCTCGATTTCCACCTTCTGCAGCATCTGGCGGACGATGACCTCGATATGCTTGTCGTTGATCTTCACGCCCTGCAGCCGGTAGACGTCCTGGATCTCGTTCACGAGATAGGCCGCCAGCGCCTCGACGCCCGACACCTTCAGGATGTCGTGCGGTGCCGGATTGCCGTCCAGCAGGTATTCGCCGCGCCGGATGACGTCGCCTTCCTGCACGGTGATGTGCCGGCCCTTCGGCACCAGGGTCTCGATCGGCTCCTGGTCCTCCTCGACCGGCCGGATGATGATCCGGCGCTTGGTCTTGTAGTCCTTGCCGAACTCGACGACGCCGTCGGCCTCGGCGATGATCGCATGATCCTTCGGCCGGCGGGCCTCAAACAGCTCCGCCACCCGCGGCAGACCGCCGGTGATGTCCCGGGTTTTCGCCGATTCCAGCGGGATCCGGGCCAGCACGTCGCCGGCATGCACCTCGGCGCCGTCGTCGACCGAGAGCACGGCCTCGGGCGGCAGGAAGTAGCGGGCCTCGAGGCCGTTGGGCAGGTTGACGACCTCGCCGTCCTTGTCGCGCAAGGTAATACGGGGCCGCAGCTCCGATCCCTTCGGCTGCTGCCGCCAGTCGATCACGACCTTGTTGGCGATGCCCGTGGCCTCGTCCACGACCTCGCGCATGGAGACACCCTCCGAGAGGTCGCGATAGTTAACGAAGCCATCGCGCTCGCTGATGATCGGCCGGGTATAGGGATCCCATTCGACCAGCTTCGATCCCTTCTTGACCGCCGAGCCCTCGTCGGCCACCAGGCGCGCGCCATAGGGCAGGCGGTGGCGGGCGCGTTCGCGGCCCTTGTCGTCGGTCACGACCATCTCACAGTTCCGGCTCATCACGATCAGCCGGTCGGAGGAGTCGGCGACGACGTTCCGGTTCTCGATTTTCACCGTGCCGGCATAGGCCGCCTCGATCGACGACTGCTCCGCCACCTGCGCCGTGCCGCCGATGTGGAAGGTCCGCATGGTCAACTGCGTGCCCGGCTCACCGATCGACTGCGCCGCGATGACGCCGATCGCCTCGCCGACGTTCACCGGCGTGCCGCGGGCCAGGTCGCGGCCATAGCAGCTACCGCAAACACCGCCCCGCGTCTCGCAGGTCAGCACGGAACGGATCAGCACCGACTGGATGCCGACTTCCTCGATCAGATCTGCCGTCTCCTCGTCGATCACGTGACCGCCCTTGACCAGCAAGTCGTTGGTCACCGGATCGATCACGTCGACCGACGCGGTCCGGCCGAGGATGCGCTCGCTCAACGGCGAGACCACCTCGCCGCCTTCGACCACCTCGCGCACGGTAATGCCGTCCTGGGTCCCGCAATCGTCTTCCAGGATCACGCAGTCCTGGGCCACGTCCACCAGGCGCCGGGTCAGGTAGCCCGAATTCGCGGTTTTCAGCGCCGTGTCGGCCAGGCCTTTCCGGGCGCCGTGCGTCGAGTTGAAGTACTCGAGCACCGTCAGGCCTTCCTTGAAGTTCGAGATGATCGGCGTCTCGATGATCTCGCCCGACGGCTTGGCCATCAGGCCACGCATGCCGGCGAGCTGCTTCATCTGCGCCGCCGAGCCACGGGCACCCGAATGGGCCATCATCCAGATCGAGTTCACGTCGACGCCGCCCTTGTCGGAGGCGGAGATGATTTTCATCATCTCGTCGGCGACCTTGTCGGTGCACTGCGCCCAGGCGTCGACGACCTTGTTGTACTTCTCGCCCTGGGTGATCAGACCGTCCTGATACTGCTGCTCGTATTCCTTCACCAGGTCCTTGGTCTCGTTAACCAGGCCTTCCTTGGCGCCGGGGATGACCATGTCGTCCTTGCCGAACGAGATGCCGGCCTTGCAGGCGTTCTGGAAGCCGAGCTGCATCAGCCGGTCGGCGAAGATCACGGTCTCCTTCTGGCCGCAGTGGCGATAGACCACGTCGATGACCTGGGTGATTTCCTTCTTGGTCAGCAGCCGGTTGATCAGATCGAAGCTGACCATCGGATGCCGCGGCAGGATCTCGGCGATCAGCATCCGGCCCGGGGTCGTCTCGACCCGGGTCTGCATCGGATTGCCGTCGGAATCGACGGTCTGGTAGCGCGCCGTGATCTTGCTGTGCAGGGTCACGGCCCGGGTGTCCAGCGCCTGCCGGATCTCCGAGATATCGGCAAACGCCATGCCCTCGCCGACGGCGCCCTGCTGTTCCAGCGTCAGGTAGTAGAGGCCGAGCACGATGTCCTGGCTGGGCACGATGATCGGCTTGCCGTTGGCCGGGCTGAGGATGTTGTTGGTCGACATCATCAGCACGCGGGCCTCGAGCTGCGCCTCCAGGCTCAGCGGCACGTGCACGGCCATCTGGTCGCCGTCGAAATCGGCGTTGAAGGCGGCGCAGACCAGCGGGTGGAGCTGGATCGCCTTGCCCTCGATCAGCACCGGCTCGAAGGCCTGGATGCCGAGGCGATGCAGCGTCGGCGCCCGATTCAGCAGCACCGGATGCTCGCGGATCACCCGTTCCAGGATGTCCCAGACCTCCGGCCGCTCCTTCTCGACCATCTTCTTGGCCATTTTCAGTGTCGCGGCCGACCCGTCGATCTCGAGCTTGGAATAGATGAACGGCTTGAACAGCTCCAGCGCCATCTTCTTCGGCAGCCCGCACTGGTGCAGCTTCAGTTCCGGGCCGACGACGATGACCGAACGGCCGGAGTAGTCGACGCGCTTGCCCAGCAGGTTCTGGCGGAACCGGCCCTGCTTGCCCTTCAGCATGTCGGCCAGCGACTTCAGCGGCCGCTTGTTCGCGCCCGTGATCACGCGGCCGCGGCGGCCGTTGTCGAACAGCGCGTCGACGGCCTCCTGCAGCATGCGCTTCTCGTTACGCACGATGATGTCGGGCGCCTTCAGCTCGATCAGCCGCTTCAGGCGGTTGTTCCGGTTGATCACCCGGCGATACAGGTCGTTCAGATCCGAGGTCGCGAACCGGCCGCCGTCCAGCGGCACCAGCGGCCGCAGCTCCGGCGGGATCACCGGCACGACGTCCAGGATCATCCATTCCGGCCGGTTGCCGGACTCCTGGAACGCCTCGATCAGCTTCAGCCGCTTGACGATCTTCTTCGGCTTGGCTTCCGACGTGGTCTCGGCCAGTTCGGTGCGCAGGTTGTCGCGCTCGCGCTCCAGGTCCAGCGAGATCAGAAGCTGCTTGACGGCCTCGGCGCCGATGCCGGCGCTGAACGCGTCCTCGCCATATTCGTCCTGGGCGTCGAGGTACTCCTCCTCGGTCAGAAGCTGCTTGTTCTTGAGCGGGGTCAGGCCCGGCTCGGTGACGATGTAGTGCTCGAAATAGAGCACCCGTTCCAGATCGCGCAGCGTCATGTCGAGCATCAGGCCGATGCGCGAGGGCAGCGACTTCAGGAACCAGATATGCGCCACCGGCGAGGCCAGCTCGATATGGCCCATGCGCTCGCGCCGGACCTTCGACAGCGTCACCTCGACACCGCACTTCTCGCAGACGATGCCCTTGTACTTCATGCGTTTGTATTTGCCGCACAGGCCCTCGTAGTCCTTGATCGGACCGAAGATGCGGGCGCAGAACAGGCCGTCCCGCTCGGGCTTGAAGGTGCGGTAGTTGATGGTTTCGGGCTTCTTGATCTCACCGAAGGACCAAGACCGGATGCGCTCGGGGCTGGCGATCGAGATCTTGATCTGATCGAAGTCGTCCGCCGCGCTGGCCACCGGACCGAAAATGTTCATCAACTCGTTCATGGGCCTTGTCTCCTTCTCGCGGCACCGATCGGGCCGGCGCCAGGCGAAACACGTGTGTTAGCGGTCCGGCCGGCGGCTGTCCGCCGGCCGGACCGGGCCGTCAATGACTACGCGTCGACAGCTCGACGTTCAGGCCGAGCGACCGCATCTCCTTCACCAGGACGTTGAAGGATTCCGGAATGCCGGCTTCGAAGGTGTCGTCGCCGCGGACAATCGCCTCGTACACCTTGGTGCGGCCTGCGACGTCGTCCGACTTCACGGTCAGCATCTCCTGCAACGTGTAGGCGGCACCGTAGGCCTGCAGCGCCCAGACCTCCATCTCGCCGAAGCGCTGGCCGCCGAACTGGGCCTTGCCGCCCAGCGGCTGCTGGGTGACCAAGCTGTAGGGACCGATCGAACGGGCGTGGATCTTGTCGTCGACCAGGTGGTGCAGCTTCAGCATGTAGATGTAGCCGACCGTCACCTTGCGGTCGAACTGCTCGCCGGTCCGGCCGTCGCACAGCGTCACCTGCCCGGACGTGTCATGGCCCGAGCGATCCAGCATCTCGACGATATCGGCCTCGTTGGCCCCGTCGAACACCGGTGTCGCCATCGGCACGCCGCGCCGCAGGTTGTTCGACAGCTCCAGGATCTGGGCGTCGTCGAGATCAGCCACCGTCTCCTTGAACTGCTTGTCGCTGTAGATCGCCTTCAGGTGCTTCTTCAGGTCGTCCGACTTGCCGCCGCGGCCGACATTGTCGACCATCTCGCCGATCTGCCGGCCGAGGCCGGCCGCGGCCCAGCCCAGATGCGTCTCCAGGATCTGGCCCACATTCATGCGGCTGGGCACGCCGAGCGGATTGAGCACGATGTCGACGGGCGTGCCGTCCTCGTGATACGGCATGTCCTCCATCGGCACGATCTTCGAGATCACGCCCTTGTTGCCGTGACGGCCGGCCATCTTGTCGCCCGGCTGCAGCTTGCGCTTCACGGCGACGAAGACCTTGACCATCTTCATCACACCAGGCGGCAGCTCGTCGCCGCGCTGCAGCTTCTCGACCTTGGCCTCGAAGCGGCTTTCCAGCGCCCCCTTGGCCTCGTCGTACTGCTTCTTGAGCTGCTCGATCTCGGCCATGGCCTTCTCGTTCTTCAGAACGATCTGCCACCACTGGCCGTGAGTCAGCTCGGACAGCATGCCCTCGGTGATCTTCGAATCCGCCTTCACGCCTTTCGGACCACCGCCGGCGATCTTGCCGATCAGGAACTCGCGCAGGCGGTCGAAGGTGTTGCGCTCCAGGATCGCCAGCTCGTCGTCACGGTCCTTCGCCAGCGCGTCGATTTCCTCGCGCTCGATGGCCAGCGCCCGCTCGTCCTTGTCGACGCCGTGGCGCGAGAACACGCGCACCTCGACCACGGTGCCGGTGACGCCCGGCGGCAGCTTCAACGACGTGTCGCGGACATCGGAGGCCTTCTCGCCGAAGATGGCGCGCAGCAGCTTCTCCTCCGGCGTCATCGGGCTCTCGCCCTTCGGCGTGATCTTGCCGACCAGGATGTCGCCCGGCTCCAGCTCGGCGCCGATATAGACGATGCCGGCCTCGTCCAGGTTTTTCAGCGCCTCCTCGCCCACATTCGGGATGTCGCGGGTGATCTCCTCCGGGCCCAGCTTGGTGTCGCGGGCCATGACCTCGAATTCCTCGATATGGATCGAGGTGAAGACATCGTCGCGGACGATGCGCTCGGAGATCAGGATCGAATCCTCGAAGTTGTAGCCCATCCAGGGCATGAAGGCGACGAGCACGTTGCGGCCCAACGCCAGCTCGCCCAGCTCCGTCGACGGCCCGTCGGCGATGATGTCGCCGGCCTGGACCAGGTCGCCCACCTTCACCAGCGGCCGCTGGTTGATGCAGGTGTTCTGGTTCGAGCGCTGGAACTTCAGCAGGTTGTAGATGTCGACGCCCGAGACCGACAGGTCGCTCTCGTCGGTCGCCCGGATGACGATGCGCGTCGCGTCGACCTGGTCGACGATGCCGGACCGGCGGGCGGCGATGGCGACGCCGGAATCACGGGCCACGACCTCCTCCATGCCGGTGCCGACCAGCGGCGCCTCGGTCTGGATCAGCGGCACCGCCTGGCGCTGCATGTTCGAGCCCATCAGCGCCCGGTTGGCGTCGTCGTTCTCCAGGAACGGGATCAGCGCCGCGGCCACCGAGACAAGCTGCTTCGGCGAGACGTCGATGAACTCGATCTGCTCGGGCGGGATCATGACGAAATCGCCGCCGACACGGCAGCTCACCAGATCGGCGACGAACTTGCCCTTCTTGTCCAGATCGGCATTGGCCTGGGCGATCTGGTACTTGCCTTCCTCCATGGCCGAGAGATAAACGACCTCGTCGGTGACGCGGCCGCCCTCGACCCGGCGGTACGGCGTCTCGATGAAGCCGTAGCGGTTCACCCGGGCATAGGTCGCCAGGCTGTTGATCAGGCCGATGTTCGGGCCTTCCGGCGTCTCGATCGGGCAGATCCGGCCATAGTGAGTCGGATGCACGTCGCGGACCTCGAAGCCCGCCCGCTCGCGCGTCAGGCCGCCCGGGCCCAGCGCCGACAGACGCCGCTTGTGGGTGATCTCGGACAGCGGGTTGGTCTGGTCCATGAACTGGCTAAGCTGCGAGGAGCCGAAGAACTCCCGCACCGCGGCCGCCGCCGGCTTGGCGTTGATCAGGTCGTGCGGCATCACGGTATCGATCTCGGCCGAACTCATGCGCTCGCGGATCGCCCGCTCCATGCGCAGGAGGCCGATGCGGTACTGGTTCTCCATCAGCTCGCCGACCGACCGCACCCGGCGGTTGCCCAGATGGTCGATGTCGTCGATGTCGCCGCGGCCGTCCTTCAGCTCGACCAGCGTCTTGACGACGGCGGTGATATCCTCGGTGCGCAGCACGCGGACCGTGTCGTCGGTCTCGAAGCCGAGCCGGGCGTTCAGCTTGACCCGGCCCACCGCCGACAGGTCGTAGCGCTCGGAATCGAAGAACAATCCCTTGAACAGCGTCTCGGCGGTATCGAGTGTCGGCGGCTCGCCGGGCCGCATCACCCGATAGATATCGATCAGGGCCTGCTCGCGCGAGGCGTTCTTGTCGACGTTCAACGTGTTGCGGATATAGGCACCGACCGTGACATGGTCGATATCGAGGGTCGGGATCTCGACCACGCCGGCCTCGCGGGCGCTGTCGATCAGGTCCTGATCGATCTCGTTGCCGGCCTCGGCGACGACAATGCCGGTCTTCTCGTCGATCAGGTCCTGGGCGACGTAGCGGCCGTAAAGCTCGCCGTCGGCGACCAGCAGCTCCTTCACGCCCTCTTCCTGCAGCTTGCGGGCCAGCCGCGGCGTGATCTTGGTGCCGGCCTCGACCGCGACCTGGCCGTTCTTGGCGTTCACCAGGTTCGTCGCCGGCCGCAGACCGCGCATGCGGTCGGCGTCGAAGGGCGTGCGCCAGCCCTCCTTCTTGACGTCGTAGTTGTACGGCACCTGCTTGTAGAAATAGTCCAGGATCTCCTCGGCGGTCAGGCCGAGGGCGTAGAGCAGCGTCGTGACCGGCAGCTTCCGCCGGCGGTCGATGCGCACGTAGACGATGTCCTTGGCGTCGAACTCGAAGTCCAGCCAGGAGCCGCGGTAGGGGATGATGCGGGCCGCGAACAGGAACTTGCCCGACGAGTGCGTCTTGCCCTTGTCATGGTCGAAGAACACGCCGGGCGAACGGTGCATCTGGCTGACAATCACCCGCTCGGTGCCGTTGACGACGAACGTGCCGTTCGCCGTCATCAACGGCATATCGCCCATGTAGACGTCCTGCTCCTTGATATCGAGCACGGACTTGGCCTGGGTGTCGGGGTCGACCTCGAAGACGATCAGCCGCAGCGTCACCTTCAGCGGCGCGGCATAGGTCATGCCGCGCTGCTGGCATTCCTCGACGTCGTATTTCGGCGGCTCCAACTCGAACTTCACATAGTGCAGTTCGGCCGTTTCCGAGAAATCCTTGATCGGGAACACGGACCTGAACACGCCGTTCAGGCCGGCATCGCCGCGCTCGTCCGGCGGCAGGTGCATCTGCAAGAACTGATCGTAGGAGCTTTTCTGGACCTCGATCAGGTTCGGCATCGCCGCCACCTCGGCGATCTGACCAAAGCTTCGCCGAATTCGTTTGCGTCCCGTGAAGGATAGCTGCATCCCGTTCCTCGTGCTCTCAAGCCGACCACCGGTTCACGGTGTCGTATCTGCCGATGACGGTACCGACCGCGCGCCGGCCGAACCGCTGATAACTCAATGCCCTGGCACTGCCTCAACCATCAGTTTCGCCATTCGCCCATAGCAAAACCGACGGCGCCGCCACAGCGGCCCGTCAGGGGGTCCACCCAATGTTCAATTCAATGTCCAACCAATACCCGCGGCCACGACTGGGTTTATAACCTATTTCCTAACGGATACACTTAAATTTTTGTTAACGGATGTCGATACCCCGGCGGGCGGAATCCATGGTCCGCCCGCCGGGGCAGCGCATCACTTCACCTCGACGGTCGCGCCGGCGCCCTCGAGCTGTTCCTTGATCTTCTCGGCCTCGTCCTTGGTGACGCCTTCTTTCACCGCCTTCGGCGCGGACTCGACCAGATCCTTCGCCTCCTTCAGGCCCAGGCTGGTGATCGCCCGCACCTCCTTGATGACGTTGATCTTTTTGTCACCGATGCTGGCCAGGACGACATCGAAGGAGTCCTTCTCCTCGGCCGCGGCCTCACCATCGGCGCCGCCGCCGGCCACGGCGGCGACCGCCACCGGCGCCGCCGCCGAAACGCCCCACTTCTCCTCCAGCAGCTTCGACAGTTCGGCCGCTTCCAGGACCGTCAGGGTCGACAATTCATCCGCAATCTTTTCCAAATCAGCCATTGTTCATCTTCCTCGGTTTGAACCAGATATCGAATCGGCTAGGCCGCCTCGTCTTTCGCCGCATACGCACCCATGACACGCGCCAACTGTCCGGCCGGCGCCTGCAGCACGCCGGCGACCTTGGTCGCCGGGGCCTGTATCAGGCCGATCAGCTTGCCGCGCAGCTCGTCGAGCGACGGCAGCTTGGCCAGCGCCTGAACGCCGTCGGCGTCCAGCCGGGTCTCGCCCATGGCGCCGCCGACCACCACGAGGTTCTCGTTCCCCTTGGCGAAATCGGCCACGACCTTGGCCGGTGTCACCGGATCGTCGGCATAGGCAATGGCCGTCGGGCCACTGAACAGGTCGTCGATCTGGCTGTACTGGGTGCCCTTGAGGGCGATTTTGGTCAGCCGGTTTTTCGTCACCTTGAAGTTGGCGCCGGCATCCCGCATCCGCCGGCGGAGATCGGAAATCTCCGCGACGTTGAGGCCGCTATAGTGGGTCACCACGATGCACGCGGTCTCGGAGAAGACCGCGTTCAGCTCGGTGACCATCTCACGCTTTTGCGTTCGATCCACGTACTGCCTCCGTTCCTAAGGGCCAAGGCCCCGCTGCAATAGAACCGGCCACGCCGCGGCCGATCCGGGTTGCCTGCCCTCGGGGTTCAAACCGATCCCGGTCGCCGGCATGCGCGCCGGCGGCCGATTTTCGGCCTCTTCCCGTCTATGCAGGCGGCGGTCATCCATTAAGTCGCCGCGTGCCGCGGACGACGCCTGCAGTCTCGGACAGGTTGGCGGCGGTTCCGGCTCGGTAAAGCCTTCTGCCGTCGCCGACGACGCGATCCCGAACCGGGATCGCGAAACTCTACAATCGCGCCTACGCCGCGCCCGTCGCCGTCGTCACGTCGATCTTGACGCCGGCGCCCATGGTCGAGCTCAGCGCCACCCGCTTGACGAAGGTGCCCTTGGCGCCGCTCGGCTTCGCCTTGACGACGGCGTCGATCACGGCGCGAACGTTCTCCTCGATCTGCTGCTCGGAGAAGCTTGCCTTGCCGACGCCGGCATGGACGATGCCGGCCTTCTCGACCCGAAACTCGACCTGGCCGGCCTTCGCCGCCTGCACGGCCGCGGTCACGTCCGGCGTCACCGTGCCCAGCTTCGGGTTCGGCATCAGGCCGCGCGGCCCCAGGATCTTACCCAGCCGGCCGACCACGGCCATCATGTCCGGCGTCGCGATACAGCGGTCGAAATTGATCTCGCCCTTCTGCACCTGTTCGGCCAGATCCTCGGCGCCGACCATGTCGGCGCCGGCGGCCTGCGCCTCCTCGGCCTTGGCGTCGCGCGCGAACACGGCGATCCGCAGGCTCTTGCCGGTGCCGTTCGGCAACTGGACCGTGCCGCGCACCATCTGGTCGGCGTGGCGCGGATCGACGCCCAGGTTCATCGCCAGCTCGATGGTCTCGTCGAACTTCGCCTTGGCGTTGTCCTTGACCATCTTCACCGCGTCGGTCAGCGGATACAGCTTGTCCCGGTCCAGGCCCTCGCGGGCGCTGCGCAGTCTCTTGCCAACATTCGCCATGGCCCTACTCCCGCACCTCGATGCCCATCGACCGCGCCGAGCCGATGATCATCTGGCAGGCCGCGTCGACGTCGTAGGCGTTCAGGTCGGCCATTTTCGCCTCGGCGATCTCGCGCACCTGATCCATAGTCACGCTGCCGACGGTCTCGCGACCCGGCGCCTGCGCGGCCTTCGGCAGCTTCGCCGCCTTCTTCAGGAAATACGACGCCGGCGGCGTCTTGGTGATGAAGCTGAAGCTCTTGTCGGCATAGACCGTGATCACCGTCGGGATCGGCATGCCGGGCTCGACGCCCTGGGTGTCGGCGTTGAACGCCTTGCAGAACTCCATGATGTTGACGCCGCGCTGGCCCAGGGCCGGGCCGATCGGCGGCGACGGGTTGGCCTGGCCCGCCGGCACCTGCAGCTTGATATAGCCGTCGATCTTCTTCGCCATAAAATCAGATCCCTATCTCAATGGCGGCGGCGCGTCCGGAAAGCCGCGCCGCCAGGGGTGCGTGGTACGGCCATGGC
>JANQKO010000528.1 GCA_028281075.1 Alphaproteobacteria bacterium
GTCATCCTGGCGGAGGCCAGGATCCATTTTTTATTGTTTTTCAGCAGGTTGCGATGCCGCTGGATGCTGGCCTGCGCCAGCATGACGGTTTCTTTTTGGATCGGAAGCAATTTCTTCACAGGCTCTGAGGAGGTCGCGCGGCGGCCGTCTCGAAGGATGCGCCATCGGTGTCAGGCGCCGGCCGTCCGCCCCCGCGCCACGAAGTGCGGGTTCTCGAAGCCGGGCTTGCCGTAGGCCAGCGGCGTGCCGTCGTCCAGGCGCTCGACCGCGCCGCCGGCATTGACCAGCACGGCCTGGCCCGCCGCCGTGTCCCATTCCATGGTGCGGCCGAGGCGCGGATAAAGGTCGGCCTCGCCGGCCGCCAGCAGGCAGAACTTCAGCGACGAGCCGGCGTCCCGGGTCTCCGCCACCTTGACGCCGGCCAGCCAGTCCTCGGTCTCGGGCGAGCGGTGCGATCGGCTGACCATCACCACCGCGCCGTCCGGCCCGGCGGCGCGGGCGGCGATCGGCTCGGCCGGCCCGCCGTCGGCTTCGCGGGTAACGTCGCCCGGACCGTAGGCGGTGAAGGTCCAGCCCTTGGCCGGTGCCACGACCACGCCCAGCGCCGGTGCGCCGCCGCGGATCAGCGCGATATTGACCGTGAACTCGCCGTTGCGGCTGATGAACTCGCGGGTGCCGTCCAGTGGATCGACCAGCCAGAAGTCGCGGGCCCCCACGTCCGGCACCGGGCCGGCCGCGGCCATCTCCTCGGCGACGACCGGTATCGCCGGCGTCAATCCGCGCAGGCCGTCGACGATGATGGCCTCGGCCGTCTCGTCGGCCTCGGTCACGGGCGAGGCATCGTCCTTCACCCGCACCGCGAAGCCGCCGGCATAGATGCGCATGATCGCCTCGGCGGCGGTGAGCGCGATCTCCCGCGCCCCGGCGGCGAGCTGCTTGTCGGTGGTCATGGGGTGCGGCATTCCCGGGCAAGCGGCGGCCGCGGGCCGCCACCCGCGCCGGACCGCCTAGACGAAATACTGCTTCAGCGGTGCGAAGCCGTTGAAGCCGACGGACGCGTAGGTCGTGGTATAGGCGCCCGTCGCCAGGAATTCCACCTTGTCGCCGATCTCCAGCGACAGCGGCATCTCGTAGCCGGCGCTCTCGTAGAGAATGTCGGCGCCGTCGCAGGTCGGGCCGGCCAGCACCACCGGGCCGGTGGGCTCGCCGTCGCGCGGCGTCTGCACGCGGTACTTGATGGCCTCGCCCTCGGTTTCGGCCAGGCCGCCGAAACGGCCGACGTCGAGATAGACCCAGCGCCGTTCGTCGCCGTAGCTCTTCCGCGAGATCAGCACGACTTCCGACTGCAGCACGCCGGCATCGCCCACCAGATAACGGCCCGGCTCGACCGACATGGTCGGCAGCCGGTTGCCGAAATGCCGGGTCATGGCATGCATGATCGCCTCGCCATAGGTGCCGATGCCGGCGACCGCGTCGCGGTAGCGGGCCGGAAAGCCGCCGCCCAGATTGACGTTGCGCAGGGGCAGGCCGCGGTTCTCCAGATCGTCCAGCAGCTCCGCCGTCATGCCGATGGCGCCGTCCCACTGGTCGGCCCGGGTCTGCTGCGAGCCGACGTGAAACGACACGCCGTCGGGGATCAGCCCCAGGTCGGCGGCCTCCAGCAGCAGGTCGCGGGCCATGGTCAGGTCGCAGCCGAACTTGCGCGACAGCGGCCAGTCGGCGCCGGCATTGTCGACGAACAGCCGGCAGGTGACGCGCGAATTGGGCGCGGCCGCCGCCAGCTTCCGCAGCTCGGCCTCGGCGTCGAAGGCGAACAGGTCGACGCCGGCGTCATGGGCGTAGGCGATGTCGCGCGCCTTCTTGATCGTGCTGCCGAACGACAGCCGCGCCGGGTCCACGTCCAGCGACAGGCAGAGGTCGACCTCGGCCGTGCTGGCGACGTCGAAGCTGGAGCCGAGGTCGTTCAGCAGCCGGACGATCTCGGGCGCCGGATTGGCCTTCACGGCATAGAAGATCTCGGCCAGCGGCAGGTGGTGACGCAGCGCGCGGTACTTCTCCGCCACCACGTCCAGGTCGACGACCAGGCACGGTGTCGGCGGCTGTTCCTCGTTCAGGAAACGGGCGATTTTCTCGGTCATCTCGGGACCCTTCGTGATCGTCCCGCGTTCGGCGTCGCGTCGGGCGGCCGGCGGCGGGGGTGTTGACCAAAGCGGTTGCGTGGCGGGCGCGGTGGGCCCGTGGCGCCGGCGTCTAGACGACGCCCCGCTTGTGTTCGCTCACGATCACGCGTCCCGGCTCGAAGGCCTCGCGCAGCACCGGGATCGCCCGTTCCGGCTCGGCGTCGCCGCACATGAATACGTCAAGCGCCGCGTAGCCGCGTTCCGGCCAGGTATGGATGCTGATATGAGATTCGGCGAGCACGGCGACGCCGGAGACGCCGCCCTCGGGACTGAACTTGTGTAAATGGATATGCAACAAGGTGGCCTTGGCGGCATCGACGGCCCGCCTCAGGGCCTGCTCGATCAGCGCGACATCGTCGAGGCCGTTCGCCTGCCACAGATCGACGATGAGGTGGCTGCCGGCATAAACAAGACCGTTTCGTTCGACGAAATGGTCGCTCTGCGTGGTACTGCCGACGGGACTCGGAAACTTTACGGCTGCAACCTCTGCTCGGGCGGTCATGGCCTCCGCTTCAGCATTCACCGCGATTTGGGGATGCGTCGTTGACATGGTGCAACT
>JANQKO010000535.1 GCA_028281075.1 Alphaproteobacteria bacterium
CGATGGCGCAGACGCGGGCCTTCGGTTCCGGCATGTAGGCCTGGGCCCGCAGGGCCGCGACCGCGGCGGCGCCGGACAGCTCGGCGGCGATGCCGAACTCGAACCAGAGCCAGCGCGCGGCCGCCCGCATGTCGTCGTCCGTGACCAGGACGATCTCGTCGCCGCAACGGCCGATGATCTCGAAATTGATCTCGGCGCTGCGCCGGGGGGCCAGCGTGCCGGCCTCGGTCTCGATCCGCGCAAGCGTCACCAGTTCGCCGGCCTTCAGGCTCTCGTAGAGCGTCGGCGCGCCGGTCGCCTCGACGCCGATGACCCTGATTTCCGGCTTCAGGGCCTTGGCCGCCGTGGCGATGCCGGAAATCAGGCCGCCGCCGCCGATCGCCACCAGCAGCACGTCGATATCGGGATCGTCCGCCAGGATCTCCAGGGCGGTCGTGCCCTGTCCCGCGATCACGTCGGCGTCGGCGAAGGGATGCGCGTAGGTCAGGCCGTCACGGTCGGCCGCCGCCAGGGCCTCGGCATTGGCCTCGTCCCAGACCGCGCCGTGGATGATCACCTCGGCGCCCCAGGCCCGCAGCTTGTCGGCCTTGGCCTTGGGCGTGCTCGCCGGCAGATAGATGCGCACGGGCGCGTCGGCCTGCCAGCCGGCATAAGCCACGCCCAGGCCGTGGTTGCCGCCGGATGCCGTTACCAGGCCGCGCGCGGTCTCGGCGGCCGACAGCGTGGTCAGCTTCGAGGTGGCGCCCCGCGCCTTGAACGAGCCGATCGCCTGCAGGCATTCGAGTTTCATCACCAAAGGTCCGGCATGCGGCATCGGTGCATGCGTGGCCGTCGCCGCCAGCATCGGCGTGCGCCGCACGCGGCCCTCGATCCGCGCCGCCGCGGCGCGGATGTGGTCCAATGTCACGCTCATGGGTTATCCGTTTCGATCAGGCGGATATGGTCGCCAGGCCCTGGTTCAACACCACGACATCGCGCTCGACGACGCGTGCGCGGAACTGCGCGCCCGCGTCCGTCCGCCAGATCGCGGTTTCGATCGTTTCGCCCGGAAACACCGGCGCCGTGAAGCGGGCGGCGAAGCCGGTCAGGCGTTCGGGCCGGTAATCGCAGCATTCGGCGACGACGGCGTGGCAGGCGTTGCCCCAGGTGCAGAGCCCGTGCAGGATCGGCCGGTCGAAGCCGGCCTTGGCGGCGAAGTCGGGATCGCAGTGCAGCGGGTTGGGATCGCCGCTCAGGCGGTAGATCAGCGCCGCCTGCGGCAGGGTGGCATAGCTCACCATGGCGTCCGGCGTCCGTTCGGGTGGATCGGGTAGCTTTTCCGGGCCGCCGGACGGGCCACCGAAGCCGCCGTCGCCGCGCGCGAAGACCACCGATTCCATGGTGCAGAGGGCTGCGTCCGATCCGGCCTCGCGCAGCGTGTTCTCGACCACCAGCAGCGCGCCGCGGCCTTCGCCCTTGTCGTAGGCCGCCGTGATGCGCGGCTTGGACAGGATCTCGGCCGCCGGCGGCAGGGGGCGGTGCATGGTCAGCCGCTGCTCGCCATGCACCGACATGAACAGGTTGATGCCGGAGTCGAACAGCAGGCTGTCGTCCCAGGCGATCACCGTCGCCATGCTGGGCATGACTTTGAGGTTCTTCTCGTAAACGAAGTCGAGCTGCCGCCGGTCCATGGGGTCGGCGCCCATGCCGATGCCGGCGGCATAGAGCATGCAGTCGCGCTGGTCGTAGCGGTAGGTCTGCTCCGGGATATCGAGCCCCAGAAGGCCGTCGAGCGTCACCGCGCGCGGCGACTGCAGGCTGCGCGCGATCGCCTGCTCGAACGTCATTCTCCCCAATGTCATGGCCATGAAAGCCGCCCCGTTCCGATCCCGTCTGGCGTCAAAGCAGTGCAGACCCATGGCTGACGTGTCAAGCCCGCCGCGGCCGTGATATGTACGAGGGAACCGGATTGCGGGAGAAATGTCGATCATGGCCTACGAAACCCTGACGCTCGACGTGCGCGAGCATGTCGCGACGGTGACGCTCAACCGGCCGGACGCGCTCAACACCATGAACCGCGTGTTCTGGCAGGAGATGGTCGACGTCTTCACCGAGATCGACGAGACCGTGGCCGTGCGCGCCGTCGTGCTGGCGTCCACCGGCAAGCACTTCACCGCCGGCATCGATCTCGACGATCTGGGCGGCGTGGTCCTGGCCGGCGACGGCGACGCGGGCCGCAGGCGCGAGCAGTTGCGCCGCCTGGTGCTGGAGTTGCAGGAGAGCTTCAATGCGCTCGAACGCTGTCGGGCGCCGGTGCTGGCGGCGGTGCATGGCGGCTGCATCGGCGGCGGCATCGACATGATCACTGCGGCCGACATGCGCTACTGCACCGGGGACGCGTTCTTCTGCATCCACGAGATCAATATCGGCATGACCGCCGATGTCGGCACGCTGCAGCGCCTGCCGCACCTGATCCCGTCCGGCGTCGCGCGCGAGCTGGCCTATACCGGCCGGCGCATGCATGCCGAGGAGGCGAAAGACGTCGGCCTGGTCAACGCCGTCTATCCCGACCAGGCGGCGATGCTGGACGCCGTGCAGGCAATCGCGGTCGAGATCGCGGCGAAATCGCCGCTCGCCGTCACCGGCACCAAGGAGATGCTGAACTACACGCGCGACCACACGGTCGCCGACGCGCTGAACTACATCGCCACCTGGAACGCGGGCATGCTGATGTCCGACGACCTGGGCGAGGCCATCGCCGCCCAGCGGCAGAAGCGCGATGCCGGCTTCGCCGACCTGCTGCCGCCGAAACGCATGGTCCGGCGTCGCGCCTGAGGGTTGGTTCGCGAAGGGCCTTGCCGGCTCATTTTCTATTACCTCTAACTCTGGCCGAGTTTTTTCCAGATGCCGCTGGCGGTCATCAGGGTCCGGTCGCCGGCCGTCAGTTCGCCGCGCACGAAGACCAGCGCCCGGGTCTGGCGGGTGACCTGGCCGCGGCATTCGATCCAGTCGCCCGGCCGGGCCGGCGCCAGGAAGTCCGTGTTCAGGCTGACCGTGGCGCAGGCCCGGCCGTCGATCGCCTGCCAGACCAGCGATCCGAGCGTGCGGTCGATGAAGGTCATCAGCATGCCGCCATGGATGACGCCGCGCGGGTTGATGTGCCGCGCCTCGGCCAGGAAGCCATGCACCAGGCCATCATCGGTCTGTTTTCGGTAATAGGGCCCGACCATGGCATCGAAGCCGGGCGGGTCGGTGATTTGCGTAAAACCCTCGGGTGGTGCTGACGTCACGCGGTTACTCCTGCGGCAAACGGGGCCGCCGGCCGTGTGGTGGCGCGGCGGCGATCAGATCGGTGACAAATCGGAAGGCCAGCGGATAGATATGCGCATCCTCGCTGGCCCGGGGACCGCCGACATTCAGCCACCTGACGCCGTTCGCCGCAAGCCAGGCCCGCGTGCGCCGCACCGCGCCGGCATTGGCCGGGTCGACGACCAGGCGCGGCCGGACGGCGGCGGCGGCCCGCGCG
>JANQKO010000549.1 GCA_028281075.1 Alphaproteobacteria bacterium
TCAGGCCGGAGATCGAGAATGGCCTGAACCGCGAAAAGCTGAAGAGCCTGCTGCCGTCCGGCTGCGCGCGCAACGCCATCGACTGCGCGCTCTGGGACCTGGAGGCCAAGGCGGCGGGCCGGCCGGCCTGGGAACTGGCCGGGCTGCCGGCGCCCGGCCCGGTGACCACGGCCTATACGCTGAGCCCCGACGCGCCGGCGGCGATGGCGGCGGCGGCGCGGGACGCCGCCGACCGGCCGCTGCTGAAGCTGAAGCTGGGCGGCGCCGACGACATCGAGCGCGTGGCGGCCGTGCACGCGGCGGCGCCGGCGGCCGATATCATCGTCGACGCGAACGAGGCCTGGACGCCGGACATGGTGGCCCCGCTGAGCCGCAGGCTGGCCGGCCTCGGGGTGACGATGATCGAGCAGCCGCTGCCGGCGGACGCCGACCGGGCGCTGGCCGGGATCGACCATCCCGTGCCGATCTGCGCCGACGAGTCCTGCCATGCCGCGGCCGACGTGCCGGCGCTGGCCGACCGCTACGACATCGTCAACGTGAAGCTGGACAAGACCGGCGGCCTGACCGAGGCGATCGACCTGGTGGCCGCGGCGCGGACGGCCGGCCTCGGCCTGATGGTCGGCTGCATGGTCGGCACGTCGCTGGCCATGGCGCCGGCGGCGCTGCTGGCCGGGGCCGCGCGCTATGTCGACCTCGACGGCCCGCTGCTGCTGGCCCGCGACCGCGCGCCGGGACTGCGCTACGACGGCAGCCGGCTGCAGCCGCCGACGCCCGAGGTCTGGGGTTGAATACTTTCAGTTTTTCAAGATAATCTATCGAATATTGAAATAAAAATAACTATTGATTAACCATGTCCAATTATATACCTGTGTAGGTAAATATTATATTAATGAATTGAAAGTTATTTTACTTGATCAACAGAGAATTTCGCTTTAGGTTTCTCGCATTCCACTCCGCCAAGGGACTGGTGCGTCTGCCGCATAAGGTCCGTACTTGGCGGATTTATGGCCACTGCTGCAAACGGTCGGGAATGGATAGGAGGACCCACAATGCTGCGGGTTATTACGGAAGCTCAGTCGACGTGGATGCGCGTCCGCACGTTCGTCAAGGACCAGTCGGGCGCCACGGCGATCGAATACGGCCTGATCGCGGCCGGTATCGCCGTCGCGATCATCACCACGGTCTTTGCGCTCGGCACGCAGATCGACGGCTTTTTCCAGAACATCTCGTCGTCGCTGGCCAGCGGCTAAGCGGCGATGGGCGCCGGCGGCCGCCGGCGCCACCTGCCAACGAGGATCCGGGAGCGGTCCGTACGGGCCGCTCCCGGATTTTCTTTTTTCCGGACGCCCGGCATCGCGCGGCGCCGCGAGAACGCGCATGCTGCTGACCCTGCTGAGCTGGCTGTTCCCGCTCGCCATGCTGTGGGCGATGCTGTCGGACGCCCTGACGCTGGAAATCCCCAACACCCTCTCCATCGGGCTGGTCGCCGGGTTCCTTTGCCTGGCGATGGCCGCCGGCGCCGACATCACGCACGTCGCGGCGCATCTGGGCGCCGGGCTGGCCGTGCTGGCGGTCGGCGCCGGACTGTTCTTCGCGCGCATCATCGGCGGCGGCGACGCCAAGCTGCTGGCCGCGGCATCGGTCTGGACCGGATTCGAGACGCTGCCGGCCTTCCTGTTCCACATGGCGCTCGCCGGTGGCGTGCTGGCGCTCTGCATCCTGATCTATCGCCGGATGCCGTTGCCGGCAGCGCTGGCGGCCTCGCCCCGCTGGCGCCGCCTGCACAACCCGGACGCGGGCGTCCCCTACGGTATCGCAATCGGACTGGGCGGCCTGCTGGTGTTTACCAGCCTGCCGGCGTTTACAAACTAGTCACGGGCAATGCCGATAAAAAACCGTGCGTATTCGAGGGGTTCGCCCGATCGGGTAAGCATTCGTTAAGAAAAACCGCAACGGTAAATTAACGGATTCGGTCCATCGTTCCGCCCCTGACGCTCGTCGGAAAGCATAACCAGAAATGCCGGCGGCAAGGCGTCGTCCATGACCGGACGATGTCGACGTCAACTTGAAAAGGGCACGGTCGTGAACCTAGCACGCATTCTCTTGATCGTGGTCGCCTTGGGCATGGCGGGTCTGACGGCCCTCCTGGTCAACAACTACCTGACCAACAAAGAGAGCGAATACGCGAACAGCCAACCCACCGAACAGCAGCTCGTCAGTTCGGTCGAGGTCCTGGTGGCGGACCGCGACATCGCGGCCGGCGAAATCGTCAACGACGACGTTCTGCGCTGGCAGTCCTGGCCGGAAGATGCCCTGAACGAGAACTTCGTCTCACGCAGCGACGGCGGCGAGGTGCCGGAAGTCCAGGGCGCGGCGGTACGCAGCGCGATCCGGGCCGGCGAACCCATCGTCATGAGCAAGCTGGTGATGTCGGACCAGCCCGGCTTTCTGGCCGGCGCCCTCAGGCCGGGCATGCGCGCGGTCTCGGTCAGGGTCGACGAGGTCACCGGCAACGCCGGCTTCATCATGCCGGGCAACCGGGTCGACGTGATCCTGACCCAGGAGATCGAGGTCGCGCTGCCGTCCGGCGACACCGGCCAGAAGCGGGTCAGCGAGACCGTGCTGACGGACCTGCGCGTGCTGGCCATCGACCAGCAGGTCGACGACCTGGAGGACGAACCCAGGGTCAGCAAGACGGTGACCCTGGAGGTCGACGTGAAGCAGGCCGAGACCGTCGCCCTGGTCAAGAGCATGGGCGTGGTCTCGCTGTCGCTGCGCAGCGTCGCCCGGAACGACAGCGAGATGATGACGGCCGGCATGTTCACGGCCGACGACCAGATCAGCCGCTTCCTGAGCCCGATCTACATGCCGGTGCTGACGGCCCGGCACGCCCTGAAGGCCGGCACGCTGCTGCGCGACCTGGACATCGAATGGCAGGCGCTGCCGGCCGGCGCCGACCCGAACGGCCTGGTGCTGCGCTCGCAGGTGCCGATGACCGCGATCCGCGGCGCGCTCCTGACCCGGGACATCGACGCGGCGACCCCGCTGCGCCAGGACATGCTGATCCGGCCGAGCGACCAGGGCTTCATCATCGCCGCGCTGAACCCCGGCATGCGCGCGGTATCGGTGGCGATCACCCAGGTCACCGGCGTGTCCGGCTATATCTCGCCGGGCGACCAGGTCGACGTGATCCTGACGCACGAGGTCAAGGACACCTCCGACACGCCGGTCCTGGACCCGCGCCGGTTCGCCGAGACCATCGCCGAGGGCGTCCGGCTGCTGGCGATCGAGACCCTGCCCGGCCGCCAGACCGGCAAGCCGCGGGCCGGCGAGACGGTGACGCTGGAGGTCGACCCGCGACAGGCCGAGGTCATCGTGCTGGCACAGGAGATGGGCAAGCTGTCGCTGACGGTGCAGTCGGTGCCGGCGCTGGCGCTGGAACGCTCGACGCCGCGCGACGAGGAGGCCTACACGTCCGACCTGTTCGTCAGCGACGCGGTCGCCGACTTCCTCAGCTTCGGCACGCGCCGGGCGCCGCAACTGCTGGCCCGTATCGGCCAGCGCAACCGCAGCCTGGCCTCGGCGCCGGCGCGGCGGTCGTCGTCGGGCGGCACCGTCCGCGTCTACCGGTCCACCGCCCAGTCCACCGTCCAGATCCGTCGATAGGCCCGTCATGAAGCGATCACTCCATAACGCGGCCGTCTTCGGCCTGGGCTGTCTGCTGCTGGTCCTGACCGCGGCGACGGCCGCGGCCCAGACGCCGGTGACCGGCGCGCTCGACGGCATCGAGCTGAGCGACGCCGCCAGCGGCCGGCATATCAGCCTGCCGCAGGGCAAGGCCCGGATCATCACGCTGCCGGTCGACGTCCGCGACGTCCTGGTCTCCAATCCCGAGATCGCCGACGTCGTCGTCAAGACCCAGCGGACGATCTACCTGCTGGGCCGCGAGACCGGCGCCACCAACGCCTTCTTCTTCGACGCCGACGGCAACGAACTGCTGCGGCTGGAGATCGCCGTCCAGCTCGACGTGGAAGCCGTCAACGACGCGTTGTCGGCCCTGATGCCCGGCGTCGACGTGCAGGCCCGCGCGGTCAACGACAACCTGTTCCTGTCCGGCACCGTGCGCTCGCCCGACATGGCCGAGAACGCCCGCAAGATCGCCCTGCGCTTCGTCGAGGAGGATGAGGACGTCGTCAACATGCTGGCCGTGGTCGAGGACCAGCAGGTGCTGCTGCAGGTGCGCGTCGCCGAGGTCTCGCGCAGCGTGCTGAAGGAGCTGGGCGCCAACCTGTTCGACTCGATCACCGGTAACTTCACGACGATCACGTCGGGCGACCTGTTCAGCCGCACGTTCACGCAGGGCGCCGCCGTCGAGACGCCGTTCCTGAGCCAGTTGCTGCGCTACGACAACGGCAACGGCGACGTGCTGACGCTGGTGATCAACGCGCTCGAACGCAACGGCCTGATCCGCACGCTGGCGGAGCCGAACCTGACGGCGATCTCGGGCGAGACCGCCAACTTCCTGGCCGGCGGCGAATTCCCGATCCCGGTGTCGCAGGACGAGAACACGATCACGGTCGAGTTCCGCCAGTTCGGCATCGGCCTGAACTTCACGCCGGTGGTGCTGAACTCGGGCCGCATCTCGCTGCGGATCTCGACCGAGGTCAGCTCGCTGACCAACGAGGGCGCGGTGACGCTGCAGAGCATCACCATCCCGGCGCTGACCGTGCGTCGGGCCGAGACCACCGTCGAGCTGCCGTCCGGCGGCAGCCTGATGATCGCCGGCCTGCTGCAGGAAGACATGACCAACGGCGTCGACGGCGTGCCGGGCATCAAGGACGTGCCGGTGCTGGGCCCGTTCTTCCGCACCAACAACCTGCAGCGGACCGAGCGCGAGCTGGTGGTCACGGTGACCAGCTACCTGGTGAAGCCGGTCGACCGCTCGGTGCTGAGCCTGCCGACGACCGGCCTGACCGCGCCGACCGACTTCGACCTCTATTTCCTGGGCCGCCTGCACGGCACCTACACCAAGACCGACACGGCGCCGTCCGCGACCGCGCTGCAAGGTCCGATCGGCTACATCCTGCAGTAACCGGAGCTGACGCCATGACCAGGTTGCAATTCCCGCCGGCCGCCATCGGGCTCTGCGCCGTGCTGGGTCTGACGGTAAGCGCATGCTCGAACAACAGCGCCGAGTTCGCCACCGACGTCGAGCGGGACCATCCGGTCCAGGTCGTCAGCCGGCATGTCGAACGGCCCGTGACCGTCAATACCGAGAGCCTGTCGCTGAGCCCGGAGGACACGGCCCAACTCGACCGCTTCGCCGCCGACTTCCTGCAGAGCGGCAGCGGCGCCATCGAGATCGCGGTGCCGGCCGGCAGCGGCCGCGACCTGGCGCTGGCGCGGGCGAACGTCATCCGCAGCCACGTCATCGCCCGCGGCGTGCGGCCGAACGAGGTCCTGATCCGGCTGTCGGCGCGCGATACCGACGCCGACGCGCCGCTGACCGTGAGCTACGAGCGCTACAGCGTCAAGCTGCCGGAATGCGGCGACTTCAGCAAGACCATGACGACCGAGCCGCGCAACCTGGTGTCGCCGAACTACGGCTGCTCCACCCAGCGCAACATCGCCGCCATGATCGCCAATCCGGCCGACCTGGTGCGCATGCGCGGCCAGACGCCGGCCGACGCCGAGCGGCGCAGCCTGGTCATTCAGAACTACCAGCAAGGCAAGGTCACCGAATCGGAAGTTTCCGAGCAGGCCGAGGCTGCCGGCCTGACCAATATCGGCAACTGACCGGTCGATCCCTTCGGACGGCAGCAACAAACGCGGGGCAGAACCATTATCAGGGTCAGCATACAGGCGTGGCTGGAGGACGAGGGCTCGCAGGCCATCGTCGCCGAAGGGCTGAGCGACCATAAGCTGTCGAAGTCGACCATCGACACGCAGCTCGGTGGCCTCGATGCCGCCGTCGACTATTACCAGTCCAACCCCACGCCGACGATCATCCTCCTCGAATGCGGCGAGGACATCGAGGCGACGCTGTCGCAGATCGACCTTCTGGCCGAGGTCTGCGACGCCGGCACCAGCGTCCTGCTGATCGGCGAGGCCAACGACATCGCGCTGTACCGGGAGCTGATCCGGCGCGGCATCAGCGACTATCTGGTCAAGCCCGTGGCGCCGCGCCAGATCTTCGACGCCGTGGCGGCGATCTGCATCGACCCGTCGGCACCGCCGATGGGCCGGCTGCTGGCCTTCGTCGGCAGCCGCGGCGGCGCCGGCAGCAGCACGGTCGCGCACAACGTCACCTGGCAGCTCGCCAAGACGTTCCGCGAAGAGGTCGTCCTGATCGACCTCGACATCTCGTTCGGCACCGCCGGCCTGGCCTTCAACCTGGAATCGCCGCAGGGCGTGCACACCGCGCTGTCCGACCCCGACCGCCTGGACGAGGTGCTGCTGGAGCGCTTCCTGGTCGAGTATGACGACAATATCCGGCTGATGATGGCGCCGGCCTCGCTCGACGCCGAGGACAAGGTCTACATGGACGCGCTGGAGAAGCTGCTCGAGCTGGTGCGGCGGCGGGCCAGCTATGTCGTCATGGACCTGCCGCACCGCTGGTCGCCCTGGACGCAGCAGGCGTTGCTGGACGCCGACGAGTCGGCCATCGTCACGAACCTCGACCTGGCCAGCCTGCGCGACACCAAGAACATCGTCGACCGCCTGCGGCAGCAGCGGGGCGAGAACGCGCTGCTGCACATCGTGCTGAACCATTTCGGCGCCTTCAAGAAGACCGAGCTGTCGCCGAAGGACTTCGAGACCGCGATCGAGCTGCAGGCGGATGCCGTCATTCCACACGACCCGGGCCTGTTCGGCACGGCGTCGAACAACGGCCAGCTCCTGGGCGAGGTCAACGGGCGGCACAAGGCGGTCGAGGCCATCGGCCACCTGGCGCTGGCCATGAGCGGGCGTCAGCCGCCGAAGCAGAAGAAGGGCTTCTTCGATTCGCTGCTGAAGGCCAGGCCGAAGATCAAGGCCAGGTCGAAGCGGAAGGCGGAAGCGAAGTCAGAAGCTGAGTAAAGATGTTCGGAAAGCGGAGCGGACCGCCGACGCATGCTCCACAGCCGGCGCCGGAAGCGCCGGCTGCCGGTCCCGCACAACCGGCGACCGCGACCGCAGCCGCCGCCCCGGCGGCGGCCGAGCCCGCCCCGCCGCCCCCACCGCCGGTCAGCGAACAGCCGAAGATCTTCGGTGACGCCGAACAGAAGTACAACGAGACCAAGCAGAACATCTTCGCGGCCCTGGTCGAAGCCGTCGACCTGACCGAGCTGAGCAAGCTCGATTCCGGCCAGGTCCGCGAGGAGATCACCGACATCGTCGGCGAGATCATCGCCGTCCAGAACCTGGTCCTCAGCGCCGCCGAGCAGGGCAAGCTGATCACCGACATCTGCAACGATGTCCTGGGCCTGGGTCCGCTGGAGCCGCTGCTGGTGCGCGACGACATCGCCGACATCATGGTGAACGGCGCCGACAAGGTCTATATCGAGACCAGCGGCAAGGTCGAGCTGACCGACATCCGGTTCCGCGACAACGCGCAGCTAATGAACATCTGCCAGCGCATCGTCAGCGCGGTCGGCCGGCGCGTCGACGAGGCGAGCCCGATCTGCGACGCGCGCCTGGCCGACGGCAGCCGCGTCAACGTGATCGCCCCGCCGCTGGCCATGGACGGCCCGGCGCTGACCATCCGCAAGTTCAAGAAGGACAAGCTGACGCTGGAGAACCTGGTCGAGTTCGGCAGCGTGTCGCCGGAAGGCCTGAAGCTGTTGAGCGTGATCGGCAATTGCCGGCTGAACGTCATCGTCTCGGGCGGCACCGGCTCCGGCAAGACGACGCTGCTGAACTGCCTGACCCGGTTCATCGATACCGGCGAGCGCACCATCACCTGCGAGGACTCGGCCGAGCTGCAACTGCAGCAGCCGCACGTGGTGCGGCTGGAGACGCGGCCGCCGAACCTGGAAGGCGTCGGCGAGATCACCATGCGCGACCTCGGCGCCTATGTGCGGCCGGACTATCGCGACGTCACCTATTTCTACGGGATCGACTTCCACCA
>JANQKO010000576.1 GCA_028281075.1 Alphaproteobacteria bacterium
CGCCGTCGACGACCACGGTGTCGCCCGGCCGCACGCTCGCCAGGATCTCCGGCACGCCCAGAACGGCCGGCAGGCCGAGCGAGCGGGCCATGATCGCGGTATGGCCCTCGGCGCCGCCCAGCGCCGTGGCGAAGCCGCCGACGCGCCGCGGGTCCATGGCCGCGGTATCGGCCGGCGTCAGCTCCTCGGCGATGACGATGGCGCCCGACGGCAGGTTGCCGAAGCCCTGATAGGGCGCCTGCGACAGGTTGCGGATCAACCGCGCACCGACATCGCGGATATCCTGCATGCGCGCGGCGATATAGGGGTCCTCGATGCGGGCGAACTCGGCCGCGACCTGGCGGATCGCCGCCTGCACCGCGGCCTCGGCATTGATCCCGCGCTCGGCGACATGCTGCTCGATGCCCCTGATCAGGCGCGAGCCCGAGAGGATCTGCAGGTTGGCCTCCAGCAGGTAGCCCAGGTCCTCGCCGGCGGCGCCGGCCAGCGTCTCGGCCTTGGCCTGCAGGTTGCGGATCTGCCGCTGCGAGGTCGCGACGGCGGCCTCGACCCGCGCGATCTCGTCCGCGACGGCATCCGCGTCGATGGCGTATTCCGGCACCTGCAGCATGCCCGGCTCGACCAGATAGGCGGGGCCGATGGCGATGCCGGGCGACACGCCCAGGCCGTCCAGGCGCCGTTCCCCGCCCGGCTCGACCGGCGGTCCCGGTGCCGGATCGGCGGGTGTTCCGGGCCGTTTGTCGTCAGTCTTCATCGAACTTGCCGGCGATCAGCGCGCAGATCGCGGTCACCGCCGCCGCCGCGTCGGGTCCGGTCGCCGCCAGATCGATGTCGGACCCCGGCGAGGCCGCCAGCATCATCAGCCCCATGATCGAACGTCCCGACACCGACATGTCGGCCCGGGTGACGACGATCTCGGCGTCGAACCGCTCGGCGCATTTGACGAACTTCGCCGCCGCCCGCGCGTGCAGGCCGCGCCGGTTGACGATCGTCGCCGTGCGACGGACCGGAACCGACGCGCCGTCCATCTCCGCGTCATCCGCCGTCACTTGCTGTCGCCGGCCAGCAACCGGGAGGCGACATTGATGTATTTGCGGCCCGATTCCTGGGCCTGCGCGATGGCGTCGCCCAGGCTTTCGGTCTGCCGCACCGTCGCCAGCTTGATCAGCATCGGCAGGTTCATGCCGGCGATCACCTCGACATTGCCCTTGTCCAGGATCGAGATCGCCAGGTTCGACGGCGTGCCGCCGAACATGTCGGTCAGCAGGATCACGCCGTCGCCGGTATCGACCTCGTCGCAGGCCGCGAGGATTTCATTGCGGCGCTGCTCCATGTCGTCGTCGGGGCCGATGCAGACCGCGCGGATCGCCGATTGCGGGCCGACGACGTGCTCGGTCGCGGCGATGAACTCCTCGGCCAGCCGGCCATGCGTCACCAGCACCATGCCAATCATCTGGAAGCCTCGTTCATGTCGTTTTTTCGTTCTTGCCGGGCGGCAGATCGCGGTGCCGAAGCACGATCTCGCGGCCGGCGGCGCGCAGGCGTTCGGCCAGCAGCTCGGCCACGTAGACCGAACGGTGCCGCCCCCCGGTGCAGCCGATGCCCACGGTCAGGTAGCTTTTGCCCTCGCGCTGGTAATGCGGCAGCAGCGACGTCAGCATGTCGATCAGTCTTTGCATGAACGGCGCGAATGCAACATCTTTCGCGATATAGTCGCCGACCCCGGCGTCGCGCCCGGTCAGCGGCCGCAGATCGTAGACGTAATGCGGGTTGCCGAGAAAGCGGACATCGAACACCAGGTCGGCCTCGCGCGGCAGGCCGCGGCGGAACGAGAACGACTGCACCGAAATCGTCATCGTGCCGGCCTGCTCCAGCCGGAAATGGCCGGTCAGCAGATGGCGCAGCTCCACCGGGCTCAGCGTCGAGGTATCGATCACCAGGTCGGCCCGGTCGGCGACCGGCGCCATCAGCGCGCGCTCGCGGCGGATCCCGTCCAGCACCGGCCGGTCGTCCGCCAGCGGATGCCGGCGCCGCGTCTCGGTGAAGCGCCGGCTCAGCACATCCTCGTCGCTGTCCAGGAAGACCACCCGCAGGTCGATATCGTCGCGGGCCGATAGCGCGTCGACCTGGGAAAAGAAGCTGTCGGCGCCGAAATCGCGGGTCCGGAAATCGACGCTGACGGCGACCGCCGCGGCCCGGCCCTTGCCGTCGTCGGCATCCAGCAGCGGGCCGATCAGCGACAGCGGCAGGTTGTCGACGGCCTCGTAGCCCAGGTCTTCCAGCATCTTCAGGGCCGTGGTCCGGCCGGCGCCGGACAGCCCCGTCACCAGCAGCACGCGCAGGCGCGCGGGCGGGCCGTCGGCGGGGTCGGGCGGTGCGGACCGGGGCGGCATCAGACGCGGATTATATCGCCGTCGGCCGCGCGCACGACCAGGCGAAGCTTGGCCGCGGCCGAAATCTCGAAGGCGCAGAGCCGCATCAGCGGCAGCGCGACGCCCTCGTAGGCGCAGGTCTCCGGGTCCGGCATGCGCGCGACATCGCGCGGCGGCACCAGATCGACCACCAGGCCCAGCCGCGCCGCCTCGACGCAGGGCACGCGCACCACGCCGACGCCGCGGACCTCCATCAGCCCGGCGATGGGCGCCGGCGCGGAGGCCCACAGCGCGCCATCCCGCGCCGCCAGCTCGACCTGATCGTCCGAGACCAGGCGGCCGCCGTCGCCGCCGCCGGCGTCGTCGATCAGGCGCAGGGCGAGGTCCGACTTGCCGCTGCCGGACGGACCACGCAGCAGCACGGCGGCCGGGCCGAGATCGATGCAGGTGCCGTGCACGCGAGCCATGGCCTGAAAGTGCGTCGCCAGCGCCGCGCGGTCAACGCCCGCTTGCGGGATCGGGCGCGAATACCACGGCCGTCACAGCGGCAGCCGGACGACGAAGCGGGCGCCCTTGACCTGGCCATCGTCGTCGCGGCGGTTTTCCGCCCGGATCCGGCCGCCATGCGCCTCGACGATCTGGCGCGCGATCGACAGCCCGAGACCGGAATGCCGTCCGAACGCCTCGCGCGCCGGCCGGTGGCTGTAGAAGCGCTCGAAGATCCGCTCGGCCATGTCGTCCGGCAGGCCGGGGCCGTCGTCCTCGACGGTCAGCACCGCCTCGCCGTCGCCCCGCGCCAGGCCGAGCCGGATCACGCCGTCGGCCGGGCTGAACGAGACGGCGTTGCTGACCAGGTTGTCGACGACCTGGCCGAGCCGGCCCGGCACGCCCTCGACCACCAGCGGATCGGCCGGCGCCTGCAGCGCGAAGCGCGGCGCCGCCGCGCCGCCACGATCCCGGTGCACGTGAATGACGGTCTCCAGAAGCCGGGTCAGGTCGACCGGTTCCGCCGTCGCCCGGGCCAGCTCGGCGTCCACCCGCGAGGCGTTGGAGATGTCGCTGATCAGGCGGTCGAGCCGGCCGACATCCTCCTCGATCACCGTCAGCAGGCGGCGGCGCTGGCTCTCGTCCCTGGCCAGGGACAGCGATTCGACGGCGCTGCGCAGCGAGGTCAGCGGGTTCTTGATCTCGTGCGCCACGTCGGCCGCGAAGGCGCCGATGGCGTCGAGCCGCAGGTAGAAGGCGTTGGTCATGTCGCCGAGCGCGCCCGACAGGTCGCCGATCTCGTCGCCGCGGTCGCGGAAGTCGGGGATCTGCACCCGCTGGCCGCGCCAGCGCCGGACCTGATCGGCCGCCTGCGCCAGCCGCCGCACCGGCCGGGCGATGGTGCCGGCCAGGAAGATCGACAGCAGCACCGTCACCGCCAGCGCCAGCACGAAGACCTGGATGATCGCCACCCGCACGCTGCGCACGCTTTCCTCGATATCGGCGCTGTCGGTCGACAGCACCAGCGCCCCCAGCACCTGCCGGAGCTGCTGCACCGGCACGGCGACGGTGATGACCAGCGAGCCGTCATGGGCGGACCGCACGGCGCCGCCGAACTCGCCGGCCAGCGCCCCCATCGCCTCCGGCAGGTCGCCGGCGCTCTGGATCGGCCGGGGGTCCCGCCGGGGGAAGCGGTCGCCGCTGGGCAGCCGGGGCAGGATCCAGTCGTAGACGCCCGACATCATGTCCATCACGGCGTCGCCCTGGCCCGGCGGCGGCAGGTATTTGAGCTGTACGTGCCGGCCGGCCGCCACCAGCTCGCGGCTGTCGGCG
>JANQKO010000647.1 GCA_028281075.1 Alphaproteobacteria bacterium
GATTCACGACGGTCCCCAGGCGCGTCATTGCCGGGATGCCGAGCCGGGTCGAAATCCGGGTCGCGATGAAACTGCCCAGCACGTAGCCGGCGACGGGCACCAGCGTGTAGAAGCCGTAGGTGTCGGGCGTGACACCGAGCATGCCGATCAGGACGATCGGCGCGCCGACCTGAAAGGCGAACAGGCCGCCGAACTGGCAGCCGACGCTCAGGCTGAAGGCCAGGAAGGACCTGGAACGGAGCAGCCGCCAGTAGCCGGCGACGATGCGCCAAAGCGGCGTTTCGCGGGCCACGCCCTGGTTCGTCTCCGGCAGGCGCAGAATAGCGAAGGTCAGGATCGCGAGGCCGGCCGCGCTCAGCGCAATGAAGGTCGAGCGCCAGCCGAAATAGACCTCGAGCTGGCCGCCGATCAGCGGGCCGGCCGCCGGCGCGACAGCGAGCGCCATGCCGATATAGGCCAGCACGCGCGCGCCCTCGGTGGGCGTGAACAGGTCGCGCACGACAGCCCGGCTGATCACCGAGCCGGCGCAGCCGCCGACGGCCTGCATGAACCGCGCCAGGATCAGCGTGCCGATCGTCGGCGCCAGCGCGCAGGCGGCGCTGGCCGCGACGTAGAGCGCCAGGCCGCCGAACAGGGCCCGGCGCCGGCCGTAGCGGTCGGACAGCGGGCCGTAGAGCAGTTGCAGCAGCGCGAAGCCGATCAGCGACGCGGTCAGCGTGAGCTGCGCTTCCCCGGTGCTGGCTCCCAGGTCGGCTGCCAGCGCCGGCAGCGACGGCAGGTACATGCTGGTCGAGAGCGGCCCGATCGCGGTCAGGCTCGTCAGCAGGACGATCATGTTCGAGGGCGGGGCGGTGGACACGGGCGGACGCGGACGAGCCTTGCGGGAGGATGAGGGCCAAGTATGGGCGCCCGGCGTCCCGCCCGCAATCGCGGCGGCGCATGCTGGACGGCCCGCGCGGCGCGGCTTAGGCTGGCCGAAAACGGATCGGGAGGCGGGCGGCATGGCCGTGAAAGCGTATGACTGGCTGGCGCACCACGCGCGGTATTCTCCGGACCGCACGGCGATGGTCGACCTGCATACGGGGCGGCAATTCAGCTATCGCCAGTTCAGCGCCAGGGTCGGGCGGCTGGCCCGCTACCTGCGCGACGGCCTGGGCGTCGGGCGCGGCGACCGGGTCGGCATGCTGGCGCCCAACACGACAGACCATTTCGAGCTGCAGTTCGCCTGCGGCCGTCTGGGCGCCGTCTTCCTGCCCCTGAACTGGCGGCTGACTGAGCCGGAGCTGGCGTTCATCGTCAACGACGCCGGACCGACGGTCTTCGTCCATGACGACGCGTTCGCCGACACGGCGGCGGCGTTGAAGGCCCGCTGCGGCATCGCCCATCTGGTCGACCTCAACGGCGACGACAGGCCGTCGGCCTACGAGACCGGCATCGCCGGGGCCGCGGGCGAAGTGGCGCCGGTCGAGGTCACGCACGACGACCTGTCGACGATCATGTACACCTCCGGCACGACCGGGCTGCCCAAGGGCGCCATGATCACCCACGGCATGACCTTCTGGAACGCGGTCAACCTGGGGCCGCCGGCGCTGGTGACGCCGAAAACCGTGCATCTGTCGGTGCTGCCGCTGTTCCATACCGCCGGCCTGAACTGCTATTCGAACGTGGTCTTCCATGTCGGCGGCACGGTCGTCGTGATGCGCGGCTTCGATCCCGGCCGGGCGCTGGCGCTGCTGATGGACCGGGATTATGGCTTCACGCACTTCTTCGGCGTGCCGGCGAACTACCTGTTCATGAGCCAGTTGCCGGACTTCGCCGGCGCCGACCTGAGCCATGTCAGCGTCTGCGGCGTCGGCGGCGCGCCCTGCGCGCTGTCGATCCTGGAGACCTGGGCCGCAAAGGGCCTGCCCCTGCAGCAGGGCTACGGCATGACCGAGACCAGCCCGGCGGCGATCTTCATCAATCCCGAACGCGCGGTCGAGAAGGCCGGGTCCTGCGGCCTGCCGGTGCTGCATACCGAAATCCGCGTCGTCGACGAGAACGGCGTCGACGTCACCGACCCGGACCGGATCGGCGAGCTCTGGATCAAGGGGCCCAACATCACGCCGGGCTACTGGAACCGGCCGGAGGCCACGGCGGAAGCCATCGTCGACGGCTGGCTGCGCACGGGCGATGCCGCCAAGCGCGACGCCGAGGGCTATTACTTCATCGTCGACCGCTGGAAGGACATGTACATCTCCGGCGGCGAGAACGTCTATCCGGCCGAGGTCGAGAACGTGATCTACCAGATCGAGGCCGTGGCCGAGGTCGCGGTCATCGGCGTTCCCGACGCGCGCTGGGGCGAGGTCGGACAGGCCGTGATCGCCGTGAAGCCCGACCAGGCGCTGACCGAAGCCGATGTGATGCGGCACTGCGAGGACCGGCTGGCGCGCTTCAAGATGCCGAAATCGGTGCGTTTCGTCGACGCCCTGCCGCGCAACGCCACCGGCAAGGTCCTGAAGCGGGACCTGCGCGACGCCACGGCGGCGGACAGCCAGGCGGCGCAGTAGCGGCGGGCCAGGCCGACTCACCCGCAAGGCGGTGGACCGGGGCCCGCCACTGCGGCATATTATGTCAACTAGAGTGCGGGAGATCGCCATGCGGATCGCCGGGGTCAACCACCTCGCCTTTATCACCGACGACATGACCAAGACGGTGCGGTTCTACCGCGATCTTCTGGGCATGCATCTGGTCGCCGGCATTGGCCATGACGGCTTCCGCCATTACTTCTTCCAGATGGAGAACGGCCAGGTCGCCTTTTTCGAATACGACATCGCCCGGCCGATGCGGCGCGACAAGTTTCACGGCACGCCCACCGACCGGCCGCAGGGCTTCGACCACGTGGCGATGACGGTGGCGACCAGGGAAGAGCTGTTCGCCTACAAGGACCGGCTCGAGGCGGCCGGCTTCGACGTCGCCGGCGTGGTCGACCACGGCACCATCTGGTCGATCTATTTCTTCGACCCCAACAACATCCCGCTGGAGATTTCCTGGGACTGCGTCGAGTTGCTGTCGACGCCCGCGATCGAGGACGACGATCCGCTGCCGGTGGCGGCGGAAGGCGCCGGACCGCAGCCCGGGATCTGGCCCGAGGTGACGAACCCGACCCGGCCGCAAGACATGGTCGCGCGTCCGGGCAACGGCTATCGCATGCGGGAGAGCTTTATCCGGCGCGGCCTGGCGCGCGCCAGGCCGGACCTGCCGGAGGCGGTGGACAAACCATCGGCGACGGCCGCGGAATAAGCGGCCGCGACAACGCAAGAGGAGGTACATGTCGGTCGACGCGCCATGTCCGGGAAGGCGGAACATTGATCAGGTAGCGCGGAGGTGATCGACGATGTCGAGTATGAAGTCAGAGCTGCAACGTTTGCAGGACAAGCACATACGTGTCTGGCCGCAGTTCCAGGCCCTGGCGGCTGCCCGCAAGCAGGCCCGCGTCCGCCGGAATCAGAAAACCGGTTTCGCCATGCGGCAGGAAAAGGAACGGCTGCAACAGGCCGGCAAGCTGGCGGCGCTCGGCCGGAACATGTAGGCGGCCGCCGAGGTAAGGTAAGGACCGGCCATCGGTCACCGTGACCGGCGGCCGTGCCCTGGCGTGGGATGTTCCGAGGGTGGGTCACCGCGGTCATACCGGCCCGTGCCGGTATGACCGCGGCGAGGCGGCTTGGCAGGCTGCCGACATGATCCGATATCGCGGCTGACCATCCTTCGAGACAGCCCCTATCGGGGCTTCCTCAGGATGAGGAATCTTTTGAATTCAACAGCTTATCCTTATGCTG